>NZ_JBSFNN010000035.1:0-65134 GCF_053587115.1 Streptomyces sp. NPDC003697 | reverse complement strand
GTGTTTCCGACTCTATCAGATCTTCCCGATCCGATTTCCTCGGCGCTTTCCAGGTTCCCGCATCCGCGTTTCCCTTTCCGGCGACTCCGACTCTATCAGACCCTTTTCGGTCTGATCCCCAGTCAGCGGGGGCTGTCCTCAGGGCCGTTGAGCCCTTCCGACGAGTGAGACTTTAGCGGATTCCTTCCTCCCGAGCGAATCGGGGGGTGCGCCCTTTCGGACGCGGATTCCTCATTCCGCAAATACACATGCCAATGACATGACGGCAGCCGTGTCGACTGTCGCCGAAAGAGGTTGGTACGTGCGGGATGGCTGTCCGGGGACCGACCGGGGTCGGCTCTCACGTCGGACAACCCGGAGAACTTTACGGACCGGGCACGGGTGTGTCAACCCCGGGTCGCCGGGCGGTGGCGACGGGCTCCCTCGGCCGCCGGGCCCGGGGTGGGGGCAGCATCGCTGCCGGTGCCCAGGGGCCCCACTGCCGCGCCGTGACCTGCCGGGGGTCAGTCCTTGCTGCCGGAGGCCAGTTCGCGGCTGCGGTTGCGGGCGGCTTCCAGGGCGGCGATGAGGGCGGCACGCACGCCGTGGTTCTCCAGCTCGCGGATGGCGTTGATGGTCGTACCGGCCGGCGAGGTGACGTTCTCGCGCAGCCTGACCGGGTGTTCGCCGCTGTCGCGCAGCATCACCGCGGCGCCGATCGCCGACTGGACGATGAGCTCGTGCGCCTTGTCGCGGGGCAGTCCGAGGAGGATGCCGGCGTCGGTCATGGCCTCTACCAGGTAGAAGAAGTACGCCGGGCCCGAGCCGGAGAGAGCCGTGCAGGCGTCCTGCTGGGACTCGGGGACACGGAGCGTCTTGCCGACGGCACCGAAGATCTCCTCGGCGTGGGCGAGGTGCTCGGCGGAGGCGTGGCTGCCGGCGGAGATGACCGACATGGCCTCGTCGACGAGCGCGGGGGTGTTCGTCATGACGCGGACGACCGGGGTGCCGGCGGCCAGGCGCTCCTCGAAGTAGGAGGTGGGGATGCCGGCCGCGCCGCTGATGACCAGGCGGTCGGCGGGGATGTGCGGGGCGAGTTCGTCGAGGAGGGTGCCCATGTCCTGCGGTTTGACCGTGAGGATCAGGGTGTCGGCGGTCTTCGCGGCCTCCGCGTTGGTGACCGGGGTGACGCCGTGGCGGGTACGGAGTTCCTCGGCTCGTTCCGGGCGGCGGGCCGTGACCAGGAGGTCGGTGGGGGCCCAGCCGGCCCGGATCATTCCGCTGAGCAGGGCTTCGCCGATCTTGCCGGTGCCGAGGACTGCGACTTTCTGGGTCATGGCTGCGGTGCCCTCCGGAGGTGTGCGTCGTCCGGATTCATCCTCGCACCGGGGGCGGTCGGCCGGCCGTCCCTGTCCGGCAGGCGGACGCCACCGGACAGGGACGGCCCGCGCGCCCGGACCTGTCGCACGCCACGTCTCAGGTGGTGCGGCGCCTCAGGGTCGCCGCGCCCACGCCCAGCACCAGCAGCGCGCAGCCGGCCACGATCAGCACGTCCCGTACGAACGTCGCCGTCACCTCGGTGTGGCGCAGGACCTCGTTCATGCCGTCGACCGCGTAGGACATCGGCAGGGCGTCGGAGACGGCCTCCAGGGCCGGGTGCATGCGGGAGCGGGGTGTGAAGAGGCCGCAGAGGAGGAGCTGGGGGAAGATCACCGCCGGCATGAACTGGACCGCCTGGAACTCCGAGGCCGCGAAGGCCGAGACGAAGAGGCCGAGCGCCGTGCCGAGCAGCGCGTCGAGCAGGGCCACCAGGAGCAGCAGCCACGGCGAGCCGGTGACGTCCAGGCCGAGGAACCACAGTGCCAGGCCGGTGGCCAGGGCCGACTGGACGATCGCCAGCACGCCGAAGGCGAGGGCGTAGCCCGCGATGAGGTCGCCCTTGCCGAGCGGCATGGCGAGCAGGCGTTCGAGGGTGCCCGAGGTGCGTTCGCGCAACGTGGCGATGGAGGTCACCAGGAACATCGTGATCAGGGGGAAGATCCCGAGCAGTGACGCGCCGATGCTGTCGAAGGTGCGCGGGCTGCCGTCGAAGACGTACCGCAGCAGGACCAGCATCAGGCAGGGCACCAGCAGCATCAGCGCGATGGTGCGCGGGTCGTGGCGCAGCTGGCGCAGGACGCGGGCCGCGGTGGCGACGGTGCGGGAGGGGTTCAGGGCACTGCTGGTCGCCGGCGCGTGGTGGTGCGTGGGTGCCGCCGCGGTCGTCGTGCTCATCGGGCCGTCTCCTTGTCGCGGCCTGCTGCGGCCGCCTCGTCCACCAGGTGCAGGAAGGCCGCCTCGACGGTCGCCGAGCCGGTGCGGGACCGCAGCGCCTCCGGGGTGCCGTCGGCGAGGATCTCGCCCTCGCGCATCAGGAGGAGGTGGTCACAGCGCTCGGCCTCGTCCATGACGTGGGAGGAGATGAGCAGGGTGGCGCCGCGCGTCGCGGCGATGTCGTGGAAGAGGTTCCACAGGTCGCGGCGCAGGACGGGGTCCAGACCGACCGTCGGTTCGTCGAGGACGAGCAGTTCGGGGGTGCCGAGGAGGGCGACCGCCAGGGAGACGCGGCTGCGCTGGCCGCCGGAGAGCGCGCCGGCGAGCGCGTCGGCGTGGCTGGTGAGGTCCACGTCGGCGATGGCCCGGGTGACGTCGGCCGCCCGGCGCTCGGCCGCCGCACGGCCCGGCTGGAGGACGGCGGCGAAGTAGGCGAGGTTCTGGCGGACCGTCAGGTCGTCGTAGACGGACGGCGCCTGGGTGACGTAGCCGACGCGGGTGCGGAGACCGGCGTGGCCGGCGGGGTGACCGAGGACGTCGAGCGTGCCGGAGACCTTGGCCTGAGTGCCGACGATCGCGCGCATCAGGGTCGACTTGCCGCATCCGGAGGGGCCGAGCAGGCCGGTGATCCGGCCGCGGGGGACGGTGAAGTCGAGGCCGCGCAGGACGGGTCGGGAACCGCGGACGACGGTGAGGCCTTCGGCGCGGAGAGCGGGGGTGGCCGTCGCCGGAGGGTCGGCGGCCCTGTAATTCATCATGTGATGAATAGTGCGCTCAGGACCCGGCTCCGTCAAGGGCGTGCCGGGAGCGGTGGCGCCTCCGGAGGGCGGGACCGTCCTCGCCGGGGGCAGCCCGGAACCCGGCGGGCTCGGCGTGGCCGTGGAAGGGCTCCCGGCGGCGCCCCGGTGGTCCCCCGGGGCGCCGCCGGCGGGTGACCGCACGACGGCGGGGGTGCTCGGCGGACGGCGTCCGCGCGGCGGGTCAGGGCGTGACGGCGACGCGGAGGACCACGTCGTAGGTCTCCTCGACGATGCCGTCGGGGAAGACCTCCAGCAGGTGGTTCCGCTCCTCGGCGAGGAACGCGGACCTGCGTTCCTCCGGGCAGACCAGGAAGAGGGAGTGGCTGCCGATGTTGGCGAGGTGGGTGTCGACGGGGACGCGGCGGCTCCAGCGGAGCACCCGGCGGGCGAAGTCCAGACGGCCGGCCGGGTCGGCCAGGTCCGCGCGGGCACCCGCCGTCCGCCTCTCGGCGGCGGCGTCGATGCCGAGGAAGCGGGCGGCGCGCCGGGCAGCCTCGGCGATCCACCCGACGTCGAGGGCGTCGGTGTTCCACCACAGGGCGAGCGCGCCGCCCGGCCGCAGGACACGCAGGGCCTCCGGCACCGACCGGGCGGGGTCGGTCCAGTGCCACGCCTGCGCGTAGGTGAGCAGGTCCGCGCAGCCGTCGGCGAGGGGGAGGGCGTTGCCGCTGCCCCGCACGACGGGGACGCCGGGCAGGCCGCGGCGGAACTGGTCCGCCATGCCCGCGCCGGGCTCGACGGCCAGCACGTCGGCGCCGCGCTCGCGCAGCATGGCGGTCGCGATGCCCGTACCGGCGCCGACGTCGACGACGCGGGCCCCGGCGAGCGGACGGCCGGCGAGTTCCTCGACCGCGTCGAGGAGGGCGGGTGGGTAGGAGGGGCGGTTCGCGGCGTACTGGACGGCCGCCGCGTCGAAGGAGCGGGCTCGGACGGCGTGCAGGGTGCCGGGGCCCGGGACGGGTGAGGGGAATACGCTCATACGGGCCATCGTGGTCCGGCGCAGGGAGCGGGGACGGCGGTTTCCGGCCACACCGCGCCGTGTCGCGTCCGCGCCGTGTCGCGTCCGCGCCGTGTCGCGCTCCCGCCGGGACGCTCCGGCCGACGGCGGCGGGGCGGACTCCGGCGGTGGGTCAGGGGCGGCGGCGCTTTCTGGAGGGGTTGCCCGAGCGGCGGGTGGACCGGCGTTCGTACAGCTCGCGCGCCTCCTCGTACTCGGCGCGGTGCAGCTTCTCGCCGGGGGCCTCGACGAGGGAGCGGACGAAGTAGGCAAGCAGGGAGCCGACGAAGCCGACGGCGAGCAGGCCCCGCAGGGACGCCTGGCGCTCAGGGTCGGGCCGCTTGCCGAAACCGTCCCAGGTGTGGCGGAAGGCCAGAGCGCTGCACACCGCGAACATCACGACCACGAGCACGGTCACGAACGCGCCCGAGCCGGCCGTCCCCAGCCCCTCGTACGCGAGGCGCAGGGCGAGGCAGGAGACGGCGGCCGCGGCGAGCGAGCCGACGGCGACGCCGACACGGCGGACCGGGTAGCCGCCGTCGTGATGCACCCAGGTCGTGCCGAAGAAGCGCAGGGGCTCGGGCCGGGGACCCGCCGGGGCCGAGGAGCCCGCGGGGGTGTCCGGGGTGCCGTTGTCGTCGCTCACGCGTCGATTATGGCTCCGGTCCGGCCGCGGGCTCCGGCCGGGATCAGGAGCAGCGGGAGGCGACGTAGCCGTCGCTGCCGGTGTGCACGTAGGCGTCGGAGACGTACTGGCCGTTGCCGATGTTGTCCCAGATGGTGGTGGTGCCGTACGGGCCGGTGACCGACGTCCCCGGGGTCTGGCAGTAGATCGGGACGGTGCTGCCCTCGGGCAGCACGCGGACGATGCCGTAGCCGGTGCCCGGACCGCTGCGGACGTTGAGCTGGACGCCCGGCGCGATCGAGTAGTACCGCACGGCCGCGGTGGCCGCGTAGACCTCGGCCCCGGCGGCTTCGGCTCCCTCGGCGCGGCCGGCACCCGCGGTGCGTTCGACGGACATGATGAACCTCCCCCGTTGCACCCCATGACGGTCATGGGGTCCCCTTGACGAACGCGCGCCGGGACACCTGCGCGCGACTCGCACGGGGAGGCTAGCAAGCCGCCTCGGTCCCGTACGAGTCATCGACTAGGCTCCGTGCGTCGCGCGCGCGGAGGTTCGGGACGAACGGCACGGGGGTGGTCCATGGCGCCAGGGCGCAGCAGCGGAGCGGGCGCGGAAGCGGAACTTCCCGAATACGCGGGCCACTACCGCCTCGAGTCGTGTCTGGGTTCCGGCGGCATGGGCGTGGTGCACCTGGCGCGCAGTACCTCGGGGCTGCGGCTCGCGGTCAAGGTCGTGCATGCCGAGTTCGCCCGGGACCCCGAGTTCAGAGGTCGGTTCCGGCAGGAGGTCGCGGCGGCGCGGCGGGTCAGCGGTGCCTTCACCGCGCCGGTCGTGGACGCCGATCCGGAGGCCGCGCGGCCCTGGATGGCCACCGTCTACATCCCGGGGCCCACGCTCTCCGACCATGTGAAGCGGAACGGGCCCATGGCCCCGGCGCAGGTGCGCCGCCTGATGGCCGGGCTCGCCGAGGGCCTGCGCGACATCCACCGGGTGGGCGTGGTGCACCGGGACCTCAAGCCCAGCAACGTGCTGCTCGCCGAGGACGGGCCGAAGGTCATCGACTTCGGCATCTCCCGGCCCAAGGACAGCGAACTGCGCACCGAGACCGGCAAGTTGATCGGTACGCCGCCCTTCATGGCGCCCGAGCAGTTCCGCCGCCCCCGCGAGGTGGGGCCCGCGGCGGACATCTTCGCACTCGGGTCGGTGCTGGTGCACGCCGCGACGGGGCGCGGGCCCTTCGACTCCGACAGCCCGTACATCGTCGCCTACCAGGTCGTGCACGACGAGCCGGACCTGACCGGCCTGCCGGAGAACCTGGCGCCGCTGGTGCTGCGCTGCCTCGCCAAGGATCCCGAGGACCGGCCGACGCCGGACGAGTTGATGCGCGCACTGCGGTCGGTGTCGGCCTCGTACGACACGCAGGCGTTCATACCGGCACAGCGGACGGACCACGAGCCGGCGGACGACGAGCCGGCGGGCGAGAGCCCGGACGGTGGAAGGCCGGACGGTCGCGGCCGCACGGACCGCCGCCCCACCGGCGCCGCTCCCGGCGGCGGCGAGGAGCGGACGCACGACGACTGGACCGACGGCGGCCGACCCGACGGCGACTGGACCGGCGACGGCAGGACGCACAACAAGCGGGCCATCGACGGCTGGCCCGGCGGCGGGCCGGCTCAGGACGAGGGCCGGGCGCACGACGACCGGTCCGGCGACGGCAGGACGCAGAACGGACGGGCTCACGACGACTGGCCCGGCGGCGCGCGGGGAGCGGAAGGCTCCCGGGCAGCACAGGCCGCCCGCCCGGCGGAGGGCGCGCGCAACGCCGCGCCGCCCGGGTCCCGCGACGAGCGGGCCGGGCGGTCCGAGCCGCGCCCCGGCGGACGCCGTCGCCGGCAGGCGGCGCTGGCCGCCGGCGCGCTGGGCCTTCTTCTGGGCGGCGCCCTGGTCACGACCCAGTTCGTCCGGCCCCCCGCGGCGGACGCCCCCGCGCACAGCGCAGCCGCCGGAGCCTCCGCCGCGTTCACCGGCTGGCAGGCCGCGTCCGTCCCCGCCGGCGACGGCGTGCCCCAGTGCTCCCAAGGGGCCGGCCGGCTGCTCTGCGCCCGGCCCGGACTCGTCTACGCCCTCGACCCCGCCGACGGCACGCTGCTGTGGCGGCATCCCGTCGCCGGGACGGTCCGCGGCACGCCCCCCGTCGTCGCGGGCGGTCTCGTGCAGCCGCTCACGGACCACGGCCGGCGTCTGGAGGCGCTGGACCCCGCGACGGGCGAGGTCCGGTGGCAGCGCACCGTGCCCGCGTACACCGGGATCCGGTCCGCCGGGGGCATGCTCCTGCTCACCGGCACCGACGGCCTGGTCCGGGGAGTGGACGGGGCGACGGGCGAGACCAAGTGGAGCCGAAACGTTCCGGGCCACGCCGCGCCGTACTTCTCCTCGTTCGCCGGTGACCCGCTGGCGTACGCGGTCAGCACGTCGGACGACGGGTCGGCCACGCGCGTCACCGCCGTCGCGGCGGACACGGGCGACGTGCGCTGGGAGGCCCGTCTGGACGGCATGCTGACGCCGGCCGGCAGCCACGACGGCTCCCTCGTCCTGCTGGCCACCCGTCCGTCGGCCTACGGCCGGGTGGACGCCGTGGTCCGCTACTCCCCCGCGACCCGGGCGTCCGTGCGGGTGGCCCTGGCGTTCCCGCTCGACGGCGTGCAGGCGTCCGTGCGCGGCGACGTCGTCCATCTGCTGGCCGCGGGCGGCACGCTGGAGGCCCTGGACCTGGGCGAGCGGAGGGTGCGGTGGCAGCTGGAGACGTCCGTGAGCCGCGGTTCCGCGCCGGTCGCCGACGCCCGCCACGTCTACTTCACCGCCGGGGACGGGCGGCTGCTGGCCGTCGACGCCGGGACGGGACGCCTCGTGGGACAGACCCGGCCGCGTCTGGGCACCCGCACGGACGTCGTCGCGGCGTCCCTGCCGCAGCCGGTGGTGGCCGACGGCCACGTCTGCGCGGGCGCCCCCGACGGCACCGTGTTCGCCGTGGACGGCCGCGACCCGTCGGCCTGGTGACACGCCGAGGGGCCGCCCCCGGCGGAGCGGCCCCTGACGGCCTGCGCGGGGTTCAGCCCAGCTTCGAGACGTCCCGCACGGCGCCCTTGTCCGCGCTGGTCGCCATCGCCGCGTACGCGCGCAGCGCCGCGGAGACCTTGCGCTCGCGGTCCTTCGGGGCGTACACGCCGCCCAGGGCCTGCCCGCGGCGGGTCAGTTCCGCCGCGTCGACCAGCAGCTCGATGGAGCGGTTCGGGATGTCGATGCGGATGCGGTCGCCGTCCTCGACGAGCGCGATGGTGCCGCCGGAGGCCGCTTCGGGGGAGGCGTGGCCGATGGACAGGCCCGAGGTGCCGCCCGAGAAGCGCCCGTCCGTGATCAGCGCGCAGGCCTTGCCCAGGCCGCGGCCCTTCAGGTACGAGGTCGGGTAGAGCATCTCCTGCATGCCGGGGCCGCCCTTGGGGCCCTCGTAGCGGATGACGACGACGTCGCCCTCCTTGATCTGCTGGGTGAGGATCTTCTGGACGGCCTCCTCCTGCGACTCGCAGACCACGGCGGGGCCCTCGAAGGTCCAGATCGACTCGTCGACGCCGGCCGTCTTCACCACGCAGCCGTCCACGGCCAGGTTGCCCCTGAGGACCGCCAGGCCGCCGTCCTTGGAGTACGCGTGCTCGGCGGAGCGGATGCAGCCGTTCTCGGCGTCGTCGTCCAGGGACGCCCAGCGCTCGGACTGGGAGAACGCCTCGGCCGACCGCACGCAGCCCGGGGCCGCGTGCCACAGCTCCACGGCCTCGGCCGACGGGGAGCCGCCGCGCACGTCCCAGGTCTTCAGCCAGTCGGCCAGGGACGGGCTGTGGACCGCGTGGACGTCCTCGTTCAGCAGGCCGGCCCGGTGCAGCTCGCCGAGCAGGGCGGGGATGCCGCCGGCGCGGTGCACGTCCTCCATGTAGTACGTGCGGTCCTTGGCGACGTTCGGGGCCACCTTCGCCAGGCAGGGCACGCGGCGGGAGACCTCGTCGATCTCCTCCAGGCCGAAGGGCACGCCGGCCTCCTGGGCGGCGGCCAGCAGGTGCAGGATCGTGTTCGTCGAGCCGCCCATCGCGATGTCCAGCGCCATCGCGTTCTCGAAGGCGGCGACGGAGGCGACGGAGCGCGGCAGGACGGAGTCGTCGTCCTGCTCGTAGTAGCGGCGCGTGAGGTCCATCACCGTGCGGGCCGCGTTCTCGTACAGGGCCCTGCGGGCGGTGTGGGTGGCGAGGACCGAGCCGTTGCCGGGCAGGGACAGGCCGATCGCCTCGGTCAGGCAGTTCATCGAGTTGGCGGTGAACATGCCGGAACAGGAGCCGCACGTCGGACAGGCGTTCTCCTCGATGCGGAGGATGTCCTCGTCCGAGATCCTGTCGTTGGCGGCGTCCGCGATCGCGTCGATGAGGTCCAGCGTGCGGACCGTCCCGTCGACCAGCGTGGCGCGGCCGGACTCCATGGGGCCGCCGGAGACGAAGACCGTCGGGATGTTGAGGCGCAGCGCGGCCATCAGCATGCCCGGCGTGATCTTGTCGCAGTTGGAGATGCAGACCAGGGCGTCGGCGCAGTGGGCCTCGACCATGTACTCGACGCTGTCCGCGATCAGGTCACGGGAGGGCAGGGAGTAGAGCATGCCGCCGTGGCCCATGGCGATGCCGTCGTCGACGGCGATCGTGTTGAACTCGCGCGGGATGCCGCCGGCTTCCCGGACCGCCTCGCTGACGATGCGGCCGACGGGCTGCAGGTGCGTGTGGCCGGGCACGAACTCGGTGAAGGAGTTGGCGATCGCGACGATCGGCTTCCGTCCGATGTCCGCACCGGGTACACCGGAGGCGCGCATAAGGGCGCGGGCGCCCGCCATGTTGCGGCCGTGGGTGACAGTGCGGGACCTCAGCTCGGGCATCGTCGCTCGCTCCTTCGGAAGGTTCTGCCGTGTGCGTTCCGGCAGATACTGACGAAGTCGAGCGTACGCCGGTCATCCAGGGAGCGGGACGCGGTGTCCGCGATACGGGACACATGTCTCAGCGTGCCACCACCCCGAAAGCGGCGCCCCCGGCACGTCAGGCGCCTGCGGGATGCCACCGGCGCGCTTCTTCACCGCGTCGCGGGGTCCCGGCGTGCCTCACGGTCGCGTGGGGCCCCGGCGCGGCTCACAGCTCCGGTGGTGACCGCGCCGCTCACGGCCCCGTGAGGTGGCCCTGCACCACCGGCGCCACCCGCGCGATGATCTGCTCCAGGTCCGCCGAGGCCAGCGGTTCGACCCGGATCACGTACCGCAGCATCGCGCAGCCCACCAGCTGCGCGGCGGCCAGTTCCGCGCGCAGCTCGGCGTCCGGGGCGTCGACCTGGGCGGCGACGCGGCGCAGCAGCTGCGCGGCGACCAGACGGCGGAAGACGGCGGCGGCGGTCTCGTTGTCGACGGCCGAGCGGACGATCGCCAGCACGGGCGCCCGGGTGGCCGGGTTCTCCCAGACGCCGAAGATGAAGCGGGCCAGCCGCTCGCCGACCCCGTCGAGCGGACCGTCGGCGAGCGCGCCCGGCGCTTGGAGAGCCGGGGCGAAGGCGACCTCGATCGCCGCCTCGAAGACCTGCTCCTTGGTGCCGAAGTAGTGGTGGACGAGGGCCGGGTCGACGCCGGCCGCCTTGGCGATGCCGCGTACGGACGTCTTCTCGTAGCCGCGCGCGGAGAACTCCTCGCGGGCCGCGGCGAGGATGCGCTCGCGGGTGCCGGCGGACTCCGTGCCCGGGGGCCTGCCCCGGCGCCGGCCGGTGGCCTCGCTCATGGCCTCGGCACCTTCACGGCCGACGCCAGGTGGAGCCGGGTGAAGGCCAGCGCCTCGGCCAGGTCCGCCTCGCGCTCGGCGCTGGACATGGCGCGCCGGGTGTTGACCTCGATGACGACGTGGCCGTCGAAGTCTGACGTGGCGAGACGTTCCAGCAGCTCGGCGCAGGGCTGGTTGCCGCGGCCGGGCACGAGGTGCTCGTCCTTGGCCGACCCCTTGCCGTCGGCGAGGTGGACGTGGCCGAGGCGGCCGCCCATGCGGTCGACCATCTGCAGCGCGTCGGTGCGGGCCGTCGCGGCATGGCTGAGATCGATCGTGAAGTGGCGGTAGTCGTGCTTCGTCACGTCCCAGTCGGGGGCGTAGGCGAGCATCTCGCGGTCGCGGTAGCGCCACGGGTACATGTTCTCGACGGCGAACCGGACGTCGGTCTCGTCCGCCATCCGCCAGATTCCGGCGACGAAGTCGCGCGCGTACTGCCGCTGCCACCGGAACGGCGGATGGACCACGACGGTGGTCGCGCCGAGCTTCTCGGCGGCCGCCCGGGCGCGCTGGAGCTTGACCCAGGGATCGGTCGACCACACCCGCTGCGTGATGAGCAGGCAGGGGGCGTGAACGGCGAGGATGGGGACGCCGTGGTAGTCGCTGAGTCTGCGCAGCGCCTCGATGTCCTGGCTGACGGGGTCCGTCCACACCATGACCTCGACGCCGTCGTAGCCGAGGCGTGCGGCGGTCTCGAAGGCCGTCGCCGTCGACTCCGGATACACCGAGGCGGTCGACAGCGCGACCTTCGCATCCGGGATGCGCACCGCTGGTTCTGCCACGAGACACAGGGTACGGGGACGTGCCGGGCCCCGGAGGCCCACGCATCGCGGGGGTGCGGCATCCGGCCACAGCGTCTCACGAGGGCATATGCCCGTTTCAGGCCGCCGCTGCGGGCGGGCGGGGTGTGGCGGGGTTCACGCGCCGACGCCCCGCGGAGGCGGCGGGAGCGAGGGGGAGCCGCACCACCGAGGGGCCCGCCGGGCCCCGCCGGGCCCGTTGTCCGGATCGGGCCGGCTCTTGGGCGCGTGCCTTTCCACAGTCCCGGTCGCGTGCGGCTGCGAGGGCCGGGGGCGCCGGCCATCGAGGTCCGCTCGCGTGCGGCTGCGAGGGCGGAGGGGGCACCGACGCGCAGGGGCGGCAACCGGCCCGACGCGGCGGACGCGCGTGCCGCGACGCCTGAGTGGCCCCAACGGCAGGGCTCAGGCACCCGGCAGGTGGTCGAGCCTCCTGAGGATCACGCCCTCGCGCAGTGCCCACGGGCAGATCTCCAGCGTCTCGATGCCGAACAGGTCCATCGCGCCCTCGGCGACCAGCGCGCCCGCGAGGAGCTGTCCCGCCCGCTCCTCCGCGACCCCGGGCAGCTCCGCGCGCTCGGCGGCCGTCATCCCGGCGAGGCGGGACACCCAGCCCTCCAGGGACTGCCGCTTCAGCTCGCGCTGGACGTACGGGCCCTCGGCGGAGCGTGCGGCGCCGTTGATGCGCGCGAGCTGCTTGAACGTCTTCGACGTGGCGACCACGTGGTCGGGCGTCCCGAGGCGGGTGAACTCCCCGACCGTGCGGGCGATCTCCGCGCGCACATGGCGGCGCAGCGCTCTGACGTCCTCCGACCGTGGCGGGTCACCGGGCAGCCAGCCGGCGGTGAGCCGGCCCGCGCCCAGAGGCAGCGACACGGCCGCGTCGGGCTCCTCGTCGATGCCGTACGCGATCTCCAGGGAACCGCCGCCGATGTCGAGCACCAGCAGCTTCCCGGCCGACCAGCCGAACCAGCGGCGGGCGGCGAGGAACGTGAGCCGGGCCTCCTCCTCGCCGGTGAGGACCCGCAGTTCCACGCCGGTCTCCTGCCGCACGCGCGTGAGGACGTCGTCGGCGTTGCGGGCCTCGCGCACGGCGGAGGTGGCGAACGGCAGCAGGTCCTCGACGCCCTTGTCCTCGGCGGCCTGGAGCGCGTCCTTGACGACCGCGACCAGCCGGTCGACGCCGTGCGGCCCTATCGCGCCGTCCTCGACGAGCTGGGCCAGGCGCAGCTCCACCTTGTGCGAGTGCGCGGGCAGCGGGCGGGCGCCGGGGTGCGCGTCGACCACCAGCAGATGCACCGTGTTCGAACCCACGTCGAGGACACCGAGTCTCATATACGGCACGCTACTGCCCGCCGCGGCGCGAGCGGCCCTCCCTGCGCGACTCGGGACGGTGCCGGGGAACGGCGTTCGGCGGCATACCCTGGACGGGTGCCAAAGACGAAAAAGGCGAAGAACGACAACTCGGTTAAAACGACCACGTCGACAAGGGGGACGGGGGCTGACCAGATGGCCGCGGCGGCCGGGCCGGCCCGGGGTTCTTCGCAGGTGACGCCGCCGAAGAAGGCGAAGAAC
Organism: Streptomyces sp. NPDC003697; assembly: GCF_053587115.1. Lineage (NCBI taxonomy): Bacteria > Bacillati > Actinomycetota > Actinomycetes > Kitasatosporales > Streptomycetaceae > Streptomyces > Streptomyces sp. NPDC003697. Next base: position 52,165 of record NZ_JBSFNN010000035.1, on the reverse strand, counting down.
AAGCCGGAGCCGGACGAGAAGGGCCTGGACTTCGCCCGCGCGTGGGTGGAGTTCCCGGATCCCGCGAACGACGAGCAGGTCTTCCGCTGCGACCTGACATGGCTGACCTCTCGCTGGAACTGCATCTTCGGTAGCGGCTGCCAGGGCATCCAGGCGGGCCGCGCGGACGACGGGTGCTGCACGCTCGGCGCGCACTTCTCCGACGAGGACGACGAGAAGCGGGTCGCGGAGCACATGGCCAGGCTCACCCCGGACATCTGGCAGAACCACGCCGAGGGCACGCGCAACGGCTGGGTCTCCGAGGACGACGAGGGCTCCCGGCAGACCCGGCCCTTCCAGGGGTCGTGCATCTTCCAGAACCGGCCCGGCTTCGCCGGCGGGATGGGCTGCTCGCTGCACATCCTGGCGCTGCGGGAGGGCCGCGAGCCGCTGGAGACCAAGCCGGACGTGTGCTGGCAGCTGCCGATCCGGCGGACCTACGAGTGGATCGACCGGCCGGACGACACCCGCGTGCTCCAGGTGTCGATCGGGGAGTACGACCGCCGGGGCTGGGGTCCGGGCGGTCACGACCTGCACTGGTGGTGCACCTCGGCGACGTCGGCCCACGGCGCGGGCGACCCGGTGTACGTCTCCTACCGGGCCGAGCTGACCGAGCTGATGGGCAGGGCCGGCTACGACCGCCTGGTCGAGCTGTGCGAGGAGCGCCTGGCCTCCGGGCTGCCCCTGCTGGCGCCGCATCCGGCAGATCCGACTGCCTGACCGGCTCCGCGGCGCCGCGGAGCCCCGAGGCCCTGGCAGGAGCACGACGGGGGCCTGGCAACTCGCCGGGACGGCAACCTGTCCGGCGCGTCGCCGCAGCGCGCGTACGCGCCGGTGCGGCCCGACCGGCCGGGCCGGCTCTCAGGACTCGTCCTCCTGCGTCGTGCCGCCGCCCTCGGAGGGCGGATCCGACGCGGCCGGGTCGGACGGCGACGGGTCGCTGGGCGTCGCGGTGGGGCCGGACGTGGGCGGCTCGCTCGGCGACGGCTCAGCGGGCGCCGGAACGGTAGGTGTCGGCCGCGGGCGGGACGTCGGCGGCGGGCTTCCGGGGCGGGTCGGTGCGGCGCCGGAGGGGCTGGGGGCCGTGCCGTAGCCGTCGATGGTCACCACGGCTCCGGCGGGCGCGACGGCCACGCGCGCCCGCCAGCGACCGGCCGGCTCGCGCAGGGGGTCGACGTAGACCTTGATCGTCACCGATTCGCCGGGCCGCAGCGTGCCCGAGGACATGCTGAGGTAGAGCCAGGACGCCGCGGTGGTCGCGGACCAGCGGACCGGCTCGGGCCCGGACGCGGTCAGCGTGATCAGCGTGGTGTTGCCCTGGTTCCCGGCGGTCACGGCGAGATGACCGCCCCGGTCGCCGGCGCCGGCGGCGCTGACCACCTCGACGGAGACGTCGGGCCGGCCGCCCCGGGTGAAACGGGCGTCGGGCCTGGCGGCGGCGTTGCCCGCGTTCTCGTAGCCGGCGGTGGCGCCGTCGGCGTCCTGCGCCTCCTGCGTGGTGGCGGACGCGCCGCCGGGGCCCTCCCCCGTCGGGGTGCCGCGGTAGGCGGCCCACAGCGCCAGCACCGGGGCGGCGACCACCGTGGCGACCACGGTGGTGGTCACCGCACGCGCGCGGAGCCGGTCCCGGCGGGCCGCGCGGTCCTTGGGGTCCATCGGGAAACCGCGCCGGTCGAAGCGGGGCGCTGCGCCCCGCACGCGGGAGTGGTCCGCCATGGCGGCGCGCAGGGCCGCGCGGGGCGCCGGGAGCACCGGCAGCTCGGCGGGCGTGACGGTGGCGCCGGGCCACCGGCCAGGCACCGCGCGTTCGGCGGTGCGGCGGCAGCGCGGACAGTCGTCGACGTGCCGCACGAGCTCGCGCCGCAGTGCCGCGCTGAGCACGAACTGCTGGTCGCCGGTGAGTCCGGCCACACTCGGGCAGGAGCCGGTCTCGACCACGGCCAGGGCCGCGCGGGTGCGTTCGACCTCGCAGGCCGCGGAGGCGAGCAGCTCGCGGGCGACGGTGGCGTCCAGGCCGAGGACCGCGGCGACCTCGTGGGGGGCCAGATGGTGGCGTACGGCGAGTTCGAGCGCCTCGCGCTGCTCGGGGGTGGTGCCGGCGGCCTCCGGCCAGGCGAGCAGGGAGAGTTCGCGCCGCCGCTGTCGCTCGACCTCCTCGGGGACGGGCGGCGCGGCGGGCCCTGAGGAGCGCTGCCGGGCCTCGTCGGAGCGGCCCGCGGCGTGCGCGCCCGGACGTTTCTGCTTGGCCTCGGCCAGCTTGCGCAGGCAGGCCCAGCGGGCCAGCGCGTACAGCCAGGCCCTGCGTTCCCCCACGGTCTCCGGCACCCGGTGCCCGCGCCGCTCGGCGAGCGCGAGGGCGTCGCCCAGGGCGGCGGTCGCCGCGTCGTGGTCGCACAGCACCGACAGGCAGTAGGTGAACAGGCCGTCCAGGTACGAGTCGTGGGGCACGGGGGGACGCTGTGCCAGCGTGCGCGCGGCAGCGCGGTCGCGCGCCTCGCGGTGCGCCCGGTGCGTACCGGTCCTGCGGGTCGAGGTCTCCGGACTGCTGCTCATCACCCGTGCGACCGTAGGGGCCAGGGAAGGGGCCATTCCTCTACCTTGAGCACATTTAATCCGTACGGGTGAAACGATCCCTCATAAGGGGACAGGAACGTTCCCCCACATGGCAGACACGGCCCCCGACCCGGGCCCGCCGTGGGCCCCGCGGGCCGCCGCGAGGCCGGCCCCGGGACCGCCGTCCCGCCGCGGACCCCGGCGGGATCGGTGGGCGCGAGAGCGCCGTCCGGCCACGGGGCCCTGCGGAGCCGGGCGCGGGTCCGCCGTCCCGCCGCCGGCCCCCGCCTCGCCGGTCACGAGACCGCCGTCCCGCCGCCGACCCCTGAGGCACCGGCCGCGGGCGATCGCCCGCTCCGGCGCGATCCGGTTCCCCTCGGCTTCGGCGCCCCGGCGCGGGAGCGGCCCGCGGCCGGTACGGTCCAGGGCGTCTGCGGGCGTCCCCGGCGCGGAAACGGCCGAGGGGCGGTGCCGGTCCCACCGCCCGCCCGTGCCGATCCGGCCTCGCCGGCGAGCCCACACCTCCCCACCCCCGCAGCCGGGCGCCGACCGGCGCACGGGCCCGGCGGGGCACCGGTGCCGGACCGGAGCATCGACGGGCGTCGGCCGGCGTGGGAAGGGCCCGCAGCCGGTGCCGGCCCGGTCTCGCGGGCGAGCCCGCAGCCGGGCGTCGGCCGGCCGCGGAGGGGGCGACCGGCCGCCGGTGCCGCCCAGGCCGTCCGCGGGCGTCGGCCGGCGTGGGCGCGGACGACGGTTCCTGCCGGTTCCGGCTCCGCGGACGGGCTGTCAGTGGTGGCGGTTACGGTTTCCCCATGGCTGCCCGTACGAAGACCACCAAGGACCGCCCGTCCTACCGCTGCACGGGATGCGGCTGGCAGACGGCCAAGTGGCTCGGCCGCTGCCCCGAGTGCCAGGCCTGGGGCACGATCGAGGAGTACGGCACGCCCGCGGTCCGCACGACGGCTCCGGGCCGCGTCACCACCTCCGCCCTGCCGATCGGCCAGGTGGACGGCCGGCAGGCCACCGCCCGCTCCACCGGCGTGCCCGAGCTGGACCGCGTCCTCGGCGGCGGCCTGGTGCCCGGCGCGGTGGTCCTCCTCGCGGGCGAACCCGGGGTCGGCAAGTCCACCCTGCTGCTGGACGTGGCGGCCAAGGCGGCCAGTGACGAACACCGCACGCTGTACGTCACGGGTGAGGAGTCCGCCAGTCAGGTGCGCCTGCGCGCCGACCGCATCGGCGCCATCGACGACCACCTCTACCTGGCGGCCGAGACGGATCTGGCGGCCGTCCTCGGCCACCTGGACGCGGTGAAACCGTCGCTGCTGATCCTGGACTCGGTGCAGACGGTGGCCTCTCCGGAGATCGACGGCGCACCCGGCGGCATGGCGCAGGTCCGCGAGGTCGCCGGCGCCCTCATCCGCGCGTCCAAGGAGCGCGGGATGTCGACACTGCTCGTGGGCCACGTCACCAAGGACGGCGCGATCGCGGGGCCGCGTCTGCTGGAGCACCTCGTGGACGTCGTCCTGCACTTCGAGGGCGACCGCCACGCGCGCCTGCGGCTCGTCCGCGGCGTCAAGAACCGCTACGGCGCGACGGACGAGGTCGGCTGCTTTGAACTGCACGACGAGGGCATCACGGGCCTGGCCGACCCCAGCGGCCTGTTCCTGACCCGCCGTGCCGAGCCGGTGCCCGGCACCTGCCTGACGGTCACGCTGGAGGGCCGCCGCCCCCTGGTCGCGGAGGTCCAGGCGCTCACCGTCGACTCGCAGATCCCCTCCCCGCGCCGCACGACCTCGGGCCTGGAGACCTCCCGCGTCTCGATGATGCTGGCCGTCCTGGAGCAGCGGGGCCGGATCACCGCGCTGGGCAAGCGGGACATCTACTCGGCGACGGTCGGCGGCGTGAAGCTGTCCGAGCCGGCCGCCGACCTCGCGGTCGCGCTCGCCCTCGCGTCCGCCGCGAGCGACACCCCGCTGCCGAAGAACCTCGTGGCGATCGGCGAGGTGGGGCTCGCGGGCGAGGTCAGACGGGTCACGGGCGTGCAGCGCCGGCTCGCGGAGGCCCACCGCCTGGGCTTCACGCACGCCCTCGTGCCGGGCGACCCGGGCCGGATCCCGCCGGGGATGAAGGTGCTGGAAGTCGCGGACATGGGGGACGCCCTGCGGGTCCTGCCCCGGTCCCGTCGCCGAGAGGCCCCACGGGAGGCGGAGGACCGCCGGTAGACTTTGCCCTGGTCCCGCCCGTCCGTACGAACCGAGAGTGCGAAACGGGGGCGCCAGAAGAACCTGCGACCGGAGGAGTGCAGTGGCAGCCAACGACCGGGCGTCAGCTCCCGGAAAGTCCGGTGGGAGCTCCGGTGCCGATGGCCTGATGCGCGCCTCGCTGAGCGCCGTGGCACCCGGCACGGCGCTGCGTGACGGCCTGGAGCGGGTCCTGCGCGGCAACACCGGCGGTCTGATCGTCCTCGGCTCCGACAAGACCGTCGAGGCGATGTGCACCGGCGGCTTCGTCCTGGACGTCGAGTTCACCGCGACGCGCCTGCGGGAGCTGTGCAAGCTGGACGGCGGCATCGTGCTGTCGACGGACCTGTCGAAGATCCTGCGGGCGGGCGTGCAGCTGGTCCCGGACTCGACGATCCCCACGGAGGAGACGGGCACCCGGCACCGTACGGCCGACCGCGTGAGCAAGCAGGTCCGCTTCCCGGTGGTCTCCGTCTCCCAGTCGATGCGCCTGATCGCCCTGTACGTCGGCGGTCAGCGCCGCGTCCTGGAGGACTCCGCGGCGATCCTGTCCCGCGCCAACCAGGCCCTGGCGACCCTGGAGCGCTACAAGCTGCGCCTCGACGAGGTGGCGGGGACGCTGTCGGCGCTCGAGATCGAGGACCTGGTGACGGTCCGGGACGTCTCGGCGGTCGCGCAGCGCCTGGAGATGGTGCGCCGGATCGCGACGGAGATCGCCGAGTACGTGGTGGAGCTGGGCACGGACGGGCGCCTCCTGGCCCTCCAGCTCGACGAGTTGATCGCGGGCGTCGAACCGGAGCGCGAACTGGTCGTCCGGGACTACGTGCCCGAGCCCACCGCCAAGCGCTCCCGCACCGTCGACGAGGCACTGGCCGAACTCGACGCCCTCAGCCACGCCGAGCTCCTGGAGATGTCCACGGTGGCGCGCGCCCTCGGCTACACCGGGTCGCCCGAGACGCTGGACTCGGCGGTCTCGCCCCGCGGCTTCCGCCTGCTGGCGAAGGTCCCCCGGCTGCCCGGCGCCATCATCGACCGCCTGGTCGAGCACTTCGGCGGCCTGCAGAAGCTGCTCGCCGCGAGCGTGGACGACCTCCAGACGGTGGACGGCGTGGGGGAGGCCCGCGCGCGCAGCGTCCGCGAGGGCCTGTCGCGGCTGGCGGAGTCGTCGATCCTCGAACGGTACGTCTGAGACACGGACCCGGGTGGGCTGTCCGCGCGGGCGTCGAACTGCGGTGGTGCGGGAGTCGTACGCGCGCGGCGCGGCGGCCGGGCCGGCCCTAAGGGCTGTCCGCAATCCCCGGCGGGCGCACGACGACCGCTACGGCACCTCGTCGCGTTGCCGGATCGCCCGAATACGCCCAGTACGAGGGCGGCCCTCCGCCGTGCGATGCACCGCATCCGACGCCGCACGCCGATCCACCGCGGATCACGGGACCGCGGGACCGCCCTTAGTCCGCTGACAGCACGAACGACGTCTGGAGCTTCGGGAAGCCGGGAACCTTCACCTCGACCAGGTACGTCCCCGGCCCGGCCGTTCCCGCCGGAGGCGTGGCGCACTGCGGGGCGCTCGGCTTGCGGTCCCACCTGACGGTGTACTTGATGCTGCTTCCCCCGGGCACCCGGTACAGCAGGCCGCCGGCCGTCTTCGGGCAGTCGGCCGACGACCAAAAGTCGTCCGCGCTGTCGGACTTGGTGATGGTCAACTCGGCCGTCCTCGGGCCGAGGTCGACCTTGCAGTCACTGCCCGCGGAGTTGGCGGCGGTCAGCTCGAACGTGGGCGTCTCGCCGGGGGCGTAGGAGTTGCGGACGCTGCGCAGGCTCAACCGGACCGCGCCGGTGGTGCAGTTGGGCAGCGTGGTGCCGGCCGGGAGCACGCTGCCCGAGCCGCCGCCCCCCTTGCCGTCGCCGCTCCAGCCGCCGGCGGACCCGGAACCGACGCCGCCGGTCTCCGCGGAGCCGCCGCCCGTCCCGGAACCGCCCGTGCCGGAACCGGAACCGGAACCGCCGGAACCGTCACCGGAACTCCCCGACTCGTCGCGTCCGCCGGGGCGTTGGCTGATCGCGGGTCCGGAATCGGAAGGGCCCGGCGTGATGGTGGAGGGCGCGGGATGCTTGTCGCCGGGCCCGTCGGCCTTGTTGCCGCCGCCTCCGCCGCCCGCGGTCACGATCCATGTGATCAGCAGCGCCAACAGGGCGACCACAGACAGCAGTACGACCCTCCGTCGCCAGTAGATGGAGGAGGGAAGCGGCCCGACCGGATTGCGCAGAGATCCCACGGCGAAAACTGTACGAGAGATCGACGCATTACCTTGCGCCACCCGCCGCGCCGGGCCCAACTTTTCAGGATCATCATTCCGGCAAGTGACGCCAGTGCGGCGCATTTTGCCGAAACTCCCCTCCGACCTGCCGCGCAACACCCTGCCCCTCGTGCCGCACCGCCCCGCTCCCCACCCAACGGACACGGCTCACGGCGTCATGCGGTGCGCGCCCGGCGCGGCGGCCGCTCCCCCACGCGCGACCGCGGACGCGGACGACGTACGCACGACGTGTCCCCCCGCCCCGCCGGCGCCCCGAAGGACCACTGCCCCCGTACCCGGGCGCACCGCGCCCCGCTCCCGGACACCCCAGGTCCCGCGCCCACCCGGCGCCCTCCCGGCCCACGCCCAGTGCCGCCCCGACCCGGCCTTCCCAACCGGCCGCCGGGCTCCCCGCCCCCACCGCATCCCGTCACCCCGACCCACCACACACCGCCCCGCGCCACATCACACGGCGTTCCACCCCCGCATGGCAGGATCGGAAACGTCATGACTGCGCCCACACTGCCCCCGCACGGCACCCCCACCGTCCCCCACACCGCCACCGACACCCCCGCCGAGGACCAGGCCGGGGTCCCGGCCTCCCCCGTCGGGGAGACCCTGCACGGCCCGGTCGTCGCCTGGTTCGACGAGCACGCCCGCGACCTGCCCTGGCGGCGCCCGGAGGCGGGTGCCTGGGGCGTGATGATCAGCGAGTTCATGCTCCAGCAGACGCCGGTGAGCCGCGTCCTGCCCGTCTACGAGCAGTGGCTCGACCGCTGGCCCCGTCCCGCCGACCTCGCCAAGGAGGCACCGGGCGAGGCCGTCCGCGCCTGGGGCCGCCTCGGCTACCCGCGCCGCGCCCTGCGCCTGCACGGCGCCGCCGTGGCGATAGCGGAACGGCACGGCGGCGACGTGCCGACCGATCACGCGCAGCTCCTCGCCCTGCCCGGCATCGGCGAGTACACGGCCGCGGCGGTGGCGTCCTTCGCGTACGGCCAGCGGCACGCCGTGCTGGACACCAACGTCCGCCGCGTCTTCGCCCGCGCGGTCACCGGCGTCCAGTACCCGCCGAACGCCACCACCGCCGCCGAACGCCGCCTCGCCCGTGCCCTGCTGCCCGAGGACGAACGGACCGCCGCCCGCTGGGCCGCCGCCTCCATGGAGCTCGGCGCGCTGGTGTGCACGGCCAAGAACGAGTCGTGCCACCGCTGCCCGATCGCCGCGCAGTGCGCCTGGCGGCTCGCGGGCAAGCCCGCGCACGACGGGCCGCCCCGCCGGGGCCAGACGTACGCCGGTACGGACCGGCAGGTCCGCGGCAAGCTGCTCGCGGTCCTGCGGGAGGCCCACGCGCCCGTCCAGCAGGCGGTCCTCGACCGTGTCTGGCACGAGCCGGTCCAGCGGGCCCGCGCCCTGGACGGCCTCGTCGCGGACGGTCTGGTCGAGCCGCTGCCGGACGGGACCTACCGGCTGCCGCTGACGTGACGACGCACCGGCCCCCGGGCGCGCGACCGTCTCGGGGGCTGCGGGCGACGGTGTCACCCGCCCGCGGCCGTACCCCGGCGTCGCGGTTGCACGACCCCGTCGTCACATAACCGGCTGAACCCACGTCAAGCGGTCGGCACCCCTACCCTGTTACCGCGTCCGTTACACAACCGACGCACAGCCGAGGGCTGCCCGCAGGCTGTCTCGGACAGCGCCGTGACAACGCTTCCCTACTTTGAGTCCGTGCCGACAGGCACCGGACGGCTGCCGACCACAGTCCGTCCGCACGAGGCGGGAACCGGCGGCAGGCGGGCCGGAAACGGGGATCGGAGGCGGTCGATCATGGCGCAGGGCGAGGTGCTCGAGTTCGAGGAGTACGTGCGGACCCGGCAGGAGGCGCTGCTGCGCAGCGCGCGCCGGCTGGTGCCGGACCCGATCGACGCCCAGGACCTGCTCCAGACGGCGCTCGTGCGCACGTACGGCCGCTGGGACGGCATCGCCGACAAGCGCCTCGCGGACGCCTACCTGCGCCGGGTGATGATCAACACCCGGACCGAGTGGTGGCGGGCCCGGAAGCTGGAGGAGGTCCCGACCGAGCAGCTCCCGGACGCCTGTGTCGACGACTCCACCGAACAGCACGCCGACCGTGCCCTGCTGATGGACGTCATGAAGGTCCTCGCTCCGAAGCAGCGCAGTGTCGTGGTGCTGCGACACTGGGAGCAGATGTCCACAGAGGAGACGGCCGCCGCCCTCGGCATGTCGGCCGGAACGGTCAAGAGCACGCTGCACCGGGCGCTCGCCCGGCTCCGCGAGGAGCTGGAGGCGCGCGACCTGGACGCACGCGCGCTGGAGCGTGAGGAGCGGGAGCGTTGCGCGGCCTGACCGGCGCGGGGCCCACACCACGGGCCCGTAACACCGTCCAGGCGGCGATCACGGCGGGGTCCGTGTTCGCCGCCCTCGGCCTTCTCACCTCCGGCTGCGGGACCGGCGGCACCGGCGCCCGCGACGAGGGCCCGGCCCACTCCGACCGGGTGGCGGGCGCCGCGCGCACCGCCTCGCCGAGTCCCAGCGACATCCCCCGGCGCGTGGACGCGGTCAGGCTCATCAAGGAGGACCCGAAGGTCTCGGCCGCGGTCAAGCGGGATCTGAAGCCGTGCGTGGCCGACGAGTACCCCGTCGACGTGTCGTACGGCGACCTGACCGGGGGAGCCGGCGAAGACGTGGTCATCAACGTCCTGACCTGCGGCGACGCCGTGGGCGTGGGTTCGTACGTGTACCGCGAGGAGGACGGCGCGTACCGGAACGTCTTCCGGGTGGAGGAGCCGCCGGTGTACGCGGAGATAGACCGCGGCGACCTCCTGGTCACCAAGCAGGTCTACGAGCGGGGCGACCCGGTGTCGAACCCGTCCGGCGAGGACGTGATCACGTACCGCTGGACCTCCGGCCGGTTCACCGAGGCGTACCGCACCACCAACGACTACGGAAACGCCGTCGGGGGCAGCCAGGCGCCGGCGCCCGACGGCTGACGACCGGCGGACGGCCGTCCGCGACGGGCCCCCGGTTGACCGTCCGGGGGAAGGGGGGGTGTGGACCGATCGGCCCCCCGTACCGATCACCTGCCCGAGGACATCGCCGCGTGAGGGCGTCGCCGGTGAACGCCGGACGCCCGCCGCGCGTCCACCAAGTAGCGCACCGCGCCGGAACGCACCTCGACCGGCAGGGGCGGGCGGGGGCCGGCGCGCCGGCCCCCGCCGGAGAGGCGGACGACGGGCCGGCGCCACGGCACGAGGGACACGAGGACACGAGCAGCAGGGCCGGCGACGGCACGCAGGACACGGCGGCACAGCCCGCCACGCACGACACAGCCGGCACGAGAAGCAACACGAGGACTGAGAGCACCGGGATGGCAGAGCAGACCCACGTCCTGTTCGTCGAGGACGACGACGTCATCCGCGAGGCCACACAGCTCGCCCTGGAGCGGGACGGCTTCGCGGTCACCGCCATGCCCGACGGCCTGTCGGGGCTGGAGGCCTTCCGGGCGGACCGGCCCGACATCGCGCTGCTGGACGTGATGGTCCCCGGCCTCGACGGCGTCAGCCTGTGCCGCCGCATCCGCGACGAGTCGACCGTGCCGGTGATCATGCTGTCGGCGCGGGCGGACTCGATCGACGTGGTCCTGGGCCTGGAGGCGGGCGCCGACGACTACGTGACCAAGCCGTTCGACGGCGCCGTCCTGGTCGCCCGCATCCGGGCGGTGCTGCGCCGCTTCGGGCACGCGAGCGGTGGCGGGGCGGACGCCCGTCCCGCCGCGGTGAACGGCGGGATGCTCGCCTTCGGCGACCTGGAGGTCGACACCGACGGCATGGAGGTGCGCCGGGCCGGACGGCAGGTGGCACTGACGCCGACCGAGATGCGGCTGCTGCTGGAGTTCTCCGCCGCGCCGGGCACCGTCCTGTCCCGCGACAAACTTCTCGAACGGGTGTGGGACTACGGCTGGGGCGGCGACACCCGGGTCGTCGACGTCCATGTCCAGCGGCTGCGCACCAAGATCGGCCAGGACCGCATCGAGACGGTCCGCGGCTTCGGATACAAGCTGAAGGCCTGAACGGGGCGAGGGTATGCGGAGCATCACACGGCGCGTCCTGCCGCGGCGGCTGCGGCGCACGGGCATCCGTACCGGGCTGAGGTGGAAGCTCAGCGCGGCCATCGCGCTGGTCGGCGCGCTGGTGGCGGTGGCGCTGAGCCTGGTCGTGCACAACGCCGCACGGGTGTCGATGCTGGACAACGCGCGCGACCTCGCCGACGAGCGGGTGCAGATCGCCCAGCGCACCTACGAGGTGTCGGGGCGGCCCAACTTCCCCAGTGTCAAGGTCGACGACCCGGAGCTGCCGCCGGCGCTGCACGAGAAGGTGCGGCAGGGCCGACGGGCGACCTACGTGGCCGACCACGGGGGCGAGGTGCCGGACATATGGGCGGCCGTCCCCGTCAAGGACGGGCACGTGCTGTCCCTGCACACGCACTTCACCGACCGCAGCACGGACATCCTCAAGGACCTCGACCAGGCCCTCGTCATAGGCTCCATCGCGGTCGTCCTCCTCGGCAGCGCGCTCGGCGTGCTGATCGGGGGCCAGCTCTCGCGCCGGCTGCGCAAGGCGGCGACCGCCGCGAACCGGGTCGCCGAGGGCGAGACGGACGTCCGGGTGCGGCACGTCATCGGCGGTGTCGTACGGGACGAGACCGACGACCTCGCGCGCGCGGTGGACGCGATGACGGACGCCCTCCAGCAGCGTCTGGAGGCGGAGCGCCGGGTCACGGCGGACATCGCCCACGAGCTGCGCACCCCGGTGACCGGGCTGCTGACGGCGGCCGAGCTGCTGCCGCCGGGCCGCCCCACGGAGCTGGTCCTGGACCGGGCGAAGGCCATGCGCACGCTGGTCGAGGACGTGCTGGAGGTCGCCCGGCTGGACGGCGCCTCCGAGCGGGCCGAGCTGCAGGACATCATGCTGGGCCACTTCGTCACCCGGCGGGTGGCGGCCAAGGACCCGGGCGTCGAGGTGCGCGTGGTGCACGAGTCGGAGGTGACGACCGACCCGCGGCGCCTGGAGCGGGTGCTGTTCAACCTGCTCACCAACGCCGCCCGGCACGGCAGGCCGCCGATCGAGGTGACCGTCGAGGGCCGGGTCATCCGGATCCGGGACCACGGCCCTGGCTTCCCCGAGGAGCTGATCGCGGAGGGGCCGAGCCGGTTCCGCACCGGCAGCAGGGACCGCTCCGGGCAGGGGCACGGCCTCGGCCTGACCATCGCGGCGGGCCAGGCGCGGGTGCTGGGCGCCCGCCTGACCTTCCGCAACGTACGGCCGGCCGGCGCCGCCGCTCACGTGCCGGCCGAGGGCGCGGTCGCCGTCCTGTGGCTGCCGGAGCACGCGCCGACGAACACCGGCAGCTACCCGATGCTGCCGTCGCAGGCGGTGTGAGCCCGGCGGCCGGCCCGCCCGCGTTGCGGCGCGGGCGGGCGACGGCCCGCCCGTCACGGCCGGGTCAGACGGACTCGGCCACCGGTGGCTTCAGCCCGTTCCCGCCGGCGGAGTCGTCGTCCGCCGACGGCTCCGCCGTCTTCGGGCCCGCCCCCTTCAGCGGCACCTCCTTCACGAACACCGCCGCCACCAGCGAGACGACCGCCACGACGGCGCCCAGCAGGAACGCCGAGTGGGTGCCGGCGGACACCGCGTGCTGGTAGGCCTCACGCGCCACCGCCGGCAGCTTGGCCAGGCTCGCCGCGTCCAACTGGGCGGACTGCTCGGTGATCCCCGCTCCCAGGGCGCCGGTCCGCTCGGCCATCACGTCCTGGACCCGGTGGTTGAACAGCGCGCCCATGATGGCGACGCCGAAGGAGGAGCCGAGCGTGCGGAACAGGGTGGTCGACGAGGACGCCACACCCATGTCCCTCATCTCCACGCTGTTCTGCGCGACCAGCATGGTGATCTGCATCAGGCAGCCCATGCCGGCCCCGACGACGGCCATGTACAGACCGGAGGTGAGCCGGGTCGTCTCCGTGTCCATCAGGGACAGCAGGTACAGACCGATGACCATCAGGACGCTGCCCACCACCGGGAAGGCCTTGTACCGGCCGCTGCTGGTGGTCACCCGGCCGGCGATCATCGACACGACGAGCATGGCGCCGAGCATGGGCAGGAGCAGCAGACCCGAGTTGGTCGCGGAGGCGCCCTGCACCGACTGCTGGTACAGCGGCAGGAAGAGCACCGCGCCGAACATCACGAAGCCGGTGATGAAGCCGATGACCGACATGAGGGTGAAGTTGCGGCTGCGGAAGATGTGCAGCGGCACGATCGGCTCGGCCGCCCTGGTCTGCGAGAACACGAACCCGACGAGCGCGGCGACGCCGATTCCGATCAGTTCCGTGATCCGCGCGGAGGTCCAGGCGTACTCGGTGCCGCCCCAGGTGGTGACGAGGACGATCGCGCTGATGCCGACGGTCAGCAGCACGGCGCCCAGATAGTCGATGCGCGCCTGTGCCCGCTTCCTGGGCAGGTGCAGCACCACGCTGACCGCCACGAGCGCCACCGCGCCGAGCGGCAGGTTGATGTAGAAGGCCCAGCGCCAGCCCCAGTTGTCCGTGATGGTGCCGCCGACCAGCGGGCCGCCGATCATCGCCAGCGCCATGACGGCCGCCATCATGCCCTGGTACCTGCCGCGCTCCCGCGGCGGGATGAGGTCGCCGATGATGGCCATCACACCGACCATCAGGCCGCCCGCGCCGAGGCCCTGCAGGGCCCGGAAGCCGATCAGCTGGCCCATGTCCTGCGCCATGCCGCTGAGCGCCGAGCCTGCCAGGAAGAGCAGGATGGAGGTCATGAAGGCGCCCTTGCGCCCGTACATGTCGCCGAGCTTGCCCCACAGCGGAGTGGCCGCCGCGGTCGCGAGGGTGTACGCGGTCACCACCCACGACAGGTGCCGGAGGCCCCCGAGCTCGCCGACGATCGTCGGCATCGCGGTGCCCACGATCATGTTGTCGAGCATCGCGAGCATCATCGCGATCATCAGTGCGAGCAGGACGACCCGCACACTCCTCGGCTTTTCACCGGCCTGTCCGGTGTCCGCGTCGACTGTCGCCGCGTCCGCCATCGGTCACTCCCCCAGCTGCTCTGCCTACTTACTTGCCGACCGGCAAGTTCACTACACTCGGGAAGGTAGAACTTCACTAGCCGGTCGTCAAGTAAGTTTCACGGAGCACCGGTCGGTGAGCTTTCGTGGGAACACGAGAAGCACGAGGAGCACGAGGAGGGGCGGCACGATGGACGGCACCAGGCAGCAGCGCCGAGGAAACACCCGCCAGCGCATCCAGGACGTGGCACTCGCGCTCTTCGCCGAGCAGGGCTACGAGAAGACCTCCCTGCGGGAGATAGCCGAGCGTCTCGGCGTCACCAAGGCCGCTCTGTACTACCACTTCAAGACGAAGGAAGAGATCATCGTCAGCCTCTTCGAGGACCTGACGCAGCCGATCAACGACCTGATCGAGTGGGGCAGCGCACAGCCGCACACACTGGAGACCAAGCAGGAGATCATCCGCCGCTACAGCCAGGCGCTGGCCGACGCGGCACCGCTGTTCCGCTTCATGCAGGAGAACCAGGCGACGGTGCGGGAACTGCGCATCGGGGACACGTTCAAGGACCGAATGCGCGGCCTGCGCGACATCGTCATCGACCCGGAGGCGAGCCTCACGGACCAGGTGCGCTGCGTCAGCGCCCTGTTCACGCTGCACGCAGGGATGTTCGTCATGCAGGACCTGCAAGGCGACCCCGAGGCGCAGCGCAACGCCGTCCTCGAGGTCGCGATCGATCTGGTGACCCAGGCCCACCGGGGCGCCCGGACCTCCTGACCAGGCCGCCGCCCCGCCGGTCGGCGGGGCGGCGCGAGGGATGTCCGGCGTCAGCCGGTCAGAGGGACAGACCCTTGGCGGCCAGGAAGGTCACCGGGTTGACGGCGGAGCCGTAGTTCGGGGTCGTGCGGATCTCGAAGTGCAGGTGGGGACCGGTGGAGTTGCCGGTGTTGCCGGACAGGGCGATGTGCTCGCCGGCGGCGACGCTCTGGCCGATCCGCACGTCGACGCGGGACAGGTGCGCGTACTGGGAGTACGTGCCGTCGCCGTGCTGTATGACGATGGCGTTGCCGTACGCGGGACCGTCACCGGCGCCGTTGGGGCCGGCCTTCACGACGGTGCCGCTGTGCGCGGCGACGACCTCGGTGCCTGCCGGGACGGCGAAGTCCTGGCCGCTGTGCTTGTGCGCCCAGTGGCTGCCGTCCTGGGCGAAGCTCGCGCTGAGCGTGTAGTGCTCCACCGGGTGGACCCAGGAGGCGACGGCCGTCTTGACGGGCACGGCGACCTTGTGGACGGCGGCCGGCGCGGCGACCGCCTTCGTGACGGCGACCGTCTTCGCGACGGGGGCGGCGGCCTTCTGGACGGTCGCCGTCTTGGCGGGGGCGACGGCCTTCTGGGCAGCCACGGTCGTGGGGGCACCGGCCTCCGGCCCGCCCACGGCGACCGCGACGCCGGCCCCCAGCGCGGCCGAGACACCGAGACCGGCGGCCAGGACGGCCGCGCGGGTGCGGAGCTTGGACACGGGGGCAAAGCGGGGCGTGACGCGCTGGGACATGAACACCTCTGCGGGTGGGGGACGTGGGAACCACCCGCAGACAAGGCGTCCGCCGGATGGCCATTACGTGGTAACCCGCCGGCACATCGGACCTCAAACCCCCCTACTACGACGGAAACTAGTACGTCGGATAAAAAAGCCCAGGCGCCCGACAGTGCGGCCATTCAGGACAAAACACCTCAAGACCCAGGGTGCGCGGAGGTCGGGAGGGGTGAAAGTCCGCTTTTGCCGGTCTTGGCCACCCACTAATCGCCCTAGTACGGGGTGAAATGCCTGTGTGCCACGTCACCGAAAGGCGAAGTGCAGGCCTTTCCTTTTGTGACCGGCTCCATATGGCGTGCGTCTCGCCATAGTTACCGATAGGTAATCGCTTGGTTCCCCTCCCGCCACCCTGCCGGACGAGCATGCTCACAACAATCCGGAGCGCGACGGACGCGAGAGGACCCCCCACTCATGACCAGAGGCACCTGGACGCGCCGCACCGCCGTCACCGCCGCCGCCACGGCCGCCCTCACCGCACTGGCCCTTCCCGCCGGGGCACAGGCCGCCGTGGACGGCCCGGCCCCCGCCACAGCCGGCGCCACCGCGGCCGTGGACGTGGACGTGGACGCGGTGGCGGCCGTGGACGTGGCCGTGGGCGTGGACTACGGCACCTGGCAGCAGGACTGCCAGGCGGTGATGGACCAGGCCCTTCCCTATCTGCAGCGGCGCATCGCGAACGGCGCGCCGGGCGAGAAGCGGGCCATCGTCCTCGACATCGACAACACCACGCTGGAGACCGACTTCGGCTTCAGCTACCCCCAGCCGGCCAACAAGCCCGTGCTGAGGGCCGCGCAGTACGCCCAGGAGCACGGCGTCGCCCTGTTCTTCGTCACGGCCCGCCCGGGCATCCTCAAGGCGCCGACGAGGTACAACCTCGAGTACGACGGCTACGACGTGGACGGCCTCTTCGTCCGCGGCCTGGTCGACCTGTTCAAGAACGTCGCCGACTACAAGACCGCCCAGCGGGCCGCCATCGAGGACGAGGGCTACACGATCATCGCGAACATCGGCAACAGCGCCACCGACCTGACCGGCGGCCACGCAGAGAAGACGTTCAAGCTGCCCGACTACGACGGGCAGCTCTCCTAGGGCCTGAAGCTCCCGGAGGCCCCTACGCGGGCCCCACGAGGGCGGGCATGCGGAAGGGGCCGGTGCCCAAAGGCACCGGCCCCTCTCACATGCCGTCGACGCTTACGCGTCCTTGCTCAGGTTGGGACCGGCTCCGCCGGCCGCCTGCTCGATCGGCGGGACGTCCGGCAGCGCCGACTTCTCCTCACCCCGGAAGGTGAAGGTCTGGCTCTCGCCCTCGCCGTCGGTGCCCACGACCACGATGTGACCGGGACGCAGCTCGCCGAAGAGGATCTTCTCCGACAGCGTGTCCTCGATCTCACGCTGGATGGTCCGGCGCAGCGGCCGGGCGCCCAGCACGGGGTCGTAGCCCTTCTTGGCGAGCAGCTCCTTGGCGGACTGGGAGAGCTCGATGCCCATGTCCCGGTCCTTCAGGCGCTCGTCCACCTTGCTGATCATCAGGTCGACGATCCGCAGGATGTCCGACTGAGTCAGCTGCGGGAAGACGACGACGTCGTCGACGCGGTTGAGGAACTCGGGCCGGAAGTGCTGCTTGAGCTCGTCCGAGACCTTGTTCTTCATGCGCTCGTAGTTGGTCTTCGTGTCGCCCTGGGCGGCGAAGCCCAGGTTGAAGCCCTTGGAGATGTCCCGGGTGCCGAGGTTGGTCGTCATGATGATGACCGTGTTCTTGAAGTCCACGACCCGGCCCTGGGAGTCGGTCAGGCGACCGTCCTCCAGGATCTGCAGCAGCGAGTTGAAGATGTCCGGGTGGGCCTTCTCGACCTCGTCGAAGAGGACGACCGAGAACGGCTTGCGGCGCACCTTCTCCGTCAGCTGACCGCCCTCCTCGTAGCCCACGTAGCCGGGGGGCGAACCGAAGAGGCGGGAGACCGTGTGCTTCTCGCTGAACTCCGACATGTCGAGGGAGATCAGCGCGTCCTCGTCGCCGAAGAGGAACTCCGCCAGCGCCTTGGACAGCTCGGTCTTACCGACACCGGACGGGCCGGCGAAGATGAACGAGCCACCCGGACGCTTCGGGTCCTTCAGACCGGCACGCGTACGGCGGATCGCCTTCGACAGCGCCTTGACGGCGTCGTTCTGGCCGATGACCCGCTTGTGCAGCTCCTCCTCCATGCGGAGCAGGCGGCTGGACTCCTCCTCGGTCAGCTTGAAGACCGGGATGCCGGTGGCCGTGGCGAGGACCTCGGCGATCAGCTCGCCGTCGACCTCGGCGACGACGTCCATGTCGCCGGCCTTCCACTCCTTCTCCCGCTTGGCCTTGGCGGCCAGGAGCTGCTTCTCCTTGTCACGCAGGGAGGCGGCCTTCTCGAAGTCCTGCGAGTCGATCGCGGACTCCTTGTCCCGGCGGACACCGGCGATCTTCTCGTCGAACTCGCGCAGGTCCGGCGGCGCGGTCATCCGGCGGATACGCATCCGGGAACCGGCCTCGTCGATCAGGTCGATCGCCTTGTCCGGCAGGAAGCGGTCCGAGATGTACCGGTCGGCCAGAGTGGCGGCCTGGACCAGCGCCTCGTCCGTGATGGAGACGCGGTGGTGCGCCTCGTACCGGTCGCGCAGACCCTTGAGGATCTCGATCGTGTGCGGCAGGGACGGCTCCGCGACCTGGATGGGCTGGAAGCGGCGCTCCAGGGCCGCGTCCTTCTCCAGGTGCTTGCGGTACTCGTCCAGCGTGGTCGCACCGATGGTCTGCAGCTCACCGCGCGCCAGCATCGGCTTCAGGATGGAAGCCGCGTCGATGGCGCCCTCGGCGGCACCCGCACCGACCAGCGTGTGCAGCTCGTCGATGAACAGGATGATGTCGCCGCGGGTGCGGATCTCCTTGAGCACCTTCTTCAGGCGCTCCTCGAAGTCACCGCGGTAGCGGGAGCCGGCGACCAGCGCGCCGAGGTCCAGGGTGTAGAGGTGCTTGTCCTTGAGGGTCTCGGGCACCTCGCCCTTGACGATGGCCTGGGCGAGACCCTCGACGACGGCGGTCTTGCCGACGCCGGGCTCACCGATCAGGACCGGGTTGTTCTTCGTACGGCGGGACAGCACCTGCATGACCCGCTCGATCTCCTTCTCGCGCCCGATGACCGGGTCGAGCTTGGACTCACGAGCGGCCTGGGTGAGGTTCCGGCCGAACTGGTCGAGGACCAGGGACGTCGAGGGCGTGCCCTCGGCAGGCCCGCCGGCTGCGGCGGTCTCCTTGCCCTGGTAACCGGAGAGCAGCTGGATCACCTGCTGCCGCACACGGTTCAGATCTGCGCCCAGCTTGACGAGGACCTGGGCGGCGACGCCCTCGCCCTCGCGGATCAGGCCGAGCAGGATGTGTTCCGTGCCGATGTAGTTGTGGCCCAGCTGAAGGGCCTCGCGGAGCGACAGCTCCAGGACCTTCTTGGCACGGGGGGTGAAGGGGATGTGGCCCGAGGGAGCCTGCTGCCCCTGGCCGATGATCTCCTCCACCTGCTGGCGGACCGCCTCGAGCGAAATCCCGAGGCTCTCAAGGGCCTTGGCGGCGACACCCTCACCCTCATGGATCAAGCCCAGGAGGATGTGCTCGGTGCCGATGTAATTGTGGTTGAGCATCCGGGCTTCTTCCTGAGCCAGGACGACAACCCGCCGCGCGCGGTCGGTGAACCTCTCGAACATCGTTAATCGCTCCTCAGAGCGGTCAGGCAGTGGGGGGAACTTCCCCTCCCTGTCCTTCCGCAGCTTAGTCCCGCAAGCGGGGACCGCTCATTCCAACTGCCGACACCGTCCTTGGCCTCCTGACCCCGAACGCCGACATCTGCTCCAACCCGATGGTGCGAGACGATGTTCCCGCAGGCCAGGCCGTTACCCCAGTCGCCGCTACGCCGATGGCGAACGTGAGACGTCCTTTTCCGCGCGTCGCCCCCTCCCACTAGGCATGTCTTACCCGCTGGGACTGACACTCCATGCCCGTGCGCAGCGGTTCCCTCCGCTATGGGCGAACAACCTTGCGCCTCCCGGC
Organism: Streptomyces sp. NPDC003697; assembly: GCF_053587115.1. Taxonomy (NCBI): domain Bacteria; kingdom Bacillati; phylum Actinomycetota; class Actinomycetes; order Kitasatosporales; family Streptomycetaceae; genus Streptomyces; species Streptomyces sp. NPDC003697. The sequence goes on along the minus strand of NZ_JBSFNN010000035.1, from coordinate 32,280 downwards.
ACCCCGGCGGGTCCCCCGAAGGCAACGCTCCGCTCGCTCGGCGGGACGCAGCGTAACGTGCGGGGCCCTCGGGCCGTTGCACCGGACATGGTCGGCAGCCAGCCCTGCGGCTCCTCGGTCCCCCGCCCCCGTCGGCCGCTCGGGCCGGACAGCCGGACGCGGCACTGGTACGAGGACGAACTGGGCTGGCCGACGGCGCCGGGAGAACCGGTGCGGCTGCTCGTGGGGCGCCGCTTCGACGTCCTGGACGTGCCGGCGCAGGCGGGCCGTGCGGCCCTGTGCCGCCTCGGGCCGGGCTCCCCGGTGGCCGTGCAGGGTGAGCGGATGCGGCTGCTGGTGGCCGCGGGCAGCGCCGAGGAACTGCCGGGACTGCTGGAGTGGCTGGAGTGGGGCCGGCTGGTGCCGGACCTGGTCGGGCTGGGCGCGGGCGCCCTGATGGACGGACCACCGCCCCCCTGCGCGGCGCCGGCCCGGGAACGGCCCCATGCGGGCCGTCACGGCGCGCAGGGGGGCGCCGCGTGGTTGCGGCCTCCCGGGCCGGGACGCGAGGTCGAGCCCTCGCTGCCGGCATTGCCAGCCATGGGGGGCGGCGGGAGCGCCCCCGACCTCGTACGGCTCGTGGACACGGTGGCGACGCAGTGCCACCGGATCCGGCTGCGGAGCGCGTGCGCTCAGCCGTTGGCCTTCTCATAGGCCTCGCGGATGGACGCGGGAACACGGCCGCGGTCGTTGACCTCGTAACCGTTCTCCTTCGCCCAGGCACGGATCTGCGCGGTGTCCTGGCTGCCACCACCGGAAGCGGCGCGCGTCTTTCCGCGCCCGCCCGACGCACGGCCTCCGGTACGGCGGCCACTCTTGACGTACGGCTCGAGAAGACCACGGAGCTTGTCCGCATTGGCAGTGGTGAGATCGATCTCGTACGTCTTGCCGTCCAGAGCAAACGTCACGGTCTCGTCCGCCTCGCCGCCGTCGAGGTCGTCGACAAGAAGGACCTGAACCTTCTGTGCCACCGGATTTCCTTTCATCGATAACCTGAGGGCCGGGGGTGCCCGGCATCCGCCGTTTCGCCGTCCCCTGTTATATGCAGTACTGCAGTACGTCGGAAAGCAAACCGCTTTTGCTGGAAAAACACAAACCCCTGGGGAGAGAGCGGTCGGCCGACCCGCCCGGAAACGTGCGCGTTTCGGACATAGGGAACGCGGGCAGGGCCGCTTCGGCGGAATACCGCGTCCACGGCACGGGGGATCGCCGGTGATCGATCACAGATGCAGAAGCATCCGACTGTTGCCCAAGGTGTTGGGTTTCACTCGTTCGAGACCCAGGAACTCCGCTACGCCCTCGTCATAGGAACGCAGTAGCTCGGCGTAGACATCCGTGTCGACGGGTGTCTCACCGATCTCCACGAAGCCGTGCTTGCCGAAGAACTCGACTTCGAAGGTCAGACAGAAAACACGGCGAACGCCCAGCCAGCGCGCGGTCTCGAGCAGCTTCTCCAGCACCCGGTGTCCGACGCCCGCGCCCTTGACGCCCGGCTTCACCGCGAGAGTGCGCACTTCAGCGAGGTCTTCCCACATCACGTGCAGTGCGCCGCACCCGACGACCTCGGCGTCGTCGTCGCGTTCGGCGACCCAGAACTCCTGGATGTCCTCGTAAAGCGTCACCGTCGCTTTGTCGAGCAGGATGCGCTCACGGACGTAGGCGTCGAGGAGCCGGCGCACGGCCGGCACATCGCTGGTCCGGGCCCGCCGGACGGTGATGGCTTTCGCGGTGACTTCGGGGCGTTCCACGGACATGGGCGGACGCTATCGCCCGCGCCCGTCCCGCGCCGAGCCGGGGCTCTCGTCACCGGTTTCGGCTGCTTCGGCGGTATCCGGGACTCGGCCGCCGCCTTCGGCCGCTTCCGGGCCGGCCGCGGGCCGCGCTTCCGATCCGGCTGCCGCTTCGGATGCGGCGGTCGCTTCGGGGGCGGCTTCCGGCGTTCGGGTTCCTTCGACGATCCGTACGGCGTCACGCAGGGCCTGGCGCTGTTCGTCGCTCATCATCCCGAAGAAGGCGACGAGAGCGGCGGCGGCGTTGTCGCTCTGCGACCAGGCGTCGTTCATCAGCGCGGCGGCGTAGGCGGCTCGCGTGGACACCGCCTCATATCGATAGGCCCGGCCCTCGGCCTCGCGGCGCACCCAGCCCTTCTGATGGAGATTGTCCAATACGGTCATCACCGTGGTGTAGGCGATGGTGCGTTCCCGTTGAAGGTCTTCCAGGACTTCTCGAACGGTCACCGGGCGGTTCCACTTCCACACCCGCGTCATGACCGCGTCTTCGAGTTCTCCCAGGGGGCGAGGCACAGTTCAAGACAATACTGGGCGAACGCGACGATGGCGTGCCGAGCGGGCACCGCAAGCGACAGAACCGAACACACGGGACGTACGGGGCGAGGTTGCGGCCGGGTCGCACGGGGCCGTACGCCGATCACGGCGCCGGCTCGGGCCCGGGCGACGTCGCTGCGGGTGGGGCGCCGGCTCGGGCGCCGGTGCCCCTCAGGAGCCAGTGCCCCTCAGGAGCCGGTGCCCCTCAGGAGCCGGTGCCCCGCAGGAGCCGGTGCCCCTTCAGGAGCCGGTGCCGACGGACGCCGGCTCGGGCTCAGGCGTCGGTGCTCGCGGAGGCCTGGCGGACACCGTCGGTACGCGCCACGGCGGCGTCGACGGCCGCGTCCTCCTTGGCCTTGTTCGCCCCGCCCTGGGACTTCACGATCACCCTGATGAGACCGATGAAGAAAACGGCCATGACGACCGGGGGCAGAAGCGCGGAGACGTAGTCCATGCGTCCAGAGTAGTCAGGAAGGCCGCGGGACAGCGGCAGGGGTGGATGTGGCGGACACCGCACGGCGGCGCGGCGCGGTACGCGGGAAGTGCCTCAGCCGGCTGCCACCAGGTGAGGCCGGCGGGACTGGGCGGGCGGCGGGGTGGGCCTGCGGCGGGGGAAGACCTCACCCGGGGTCGGGATGGGGCGGGCGGGCTGCGGGGCCGCCGGGTCGGGGGCCGGACCCGGCCGCTGCGGGGCGGGGCGCCGGACGGGCTTCTGCGCGGGCTTCTCGGCCGGCTCGTTGCCCGCTTGCTCCTCGCCACCGGGAAGGGCGGCGAAGGGGGTACGGCAGGCCGGGACGCTCGCCGCCGGACGGTGACCCGCCCCGGCGGCGGGGCGGGCGTGACCGTCCGGCTCGGCCGGTCCCTGGCACCGGCGCAGGAGCGCGCTGGCGGCCGGGTTGCCGCGCAGGGCCCGCAGCGCGGCCAGGTCGTCGGGGTTCGGCCGGTATCCCGCGCCCAGCGCCTCCTGGAGCAGGGAGAGGTAGCCGGCGACGGTGCCCGGCAGCGCGGCGCGGTACCGGGCGACGTCGGCCACCAGGAAGGCGCGCAGCCGGGCCCCTTCCCGCATCGCCTCGTCGAGCGACTCGGCGAGCCGGAGACAGTCCTGCACGTCCCGGCCGGAGGCGGGACGGGGGTCGAGGGCGAGGGCGAGAGCGCGACGGAGCACACGCAGCTCCTCCGCACCGAACGCCATGCCGCCGCGGGTTCCGTATGGCGTGGGCATGAGCCGACGATACGAGCTAATCAGACAAATTCGTCATACCGGACGGGCGTGGCGCGACGCGGCCACCCGCGCGGCCGGTGCCCCACCCGCCGACCGCCCGCCGGGCACCGGACGGGACGGAAGCCGCGGCGAGCGACCGGCGGGCAGGATCGCCGCCTGGCCGGTGCCCGGCCCCAGGCCGGCCGCCGGCCAGGCGGCGCGAGACTCCGCGCGCCGGACGGCACGGAAGCCGCCGCGAGGGGACGCGGGCGAGCCGAGCCACCGGACTCCGCACGGCAACCCGTGTCCAGCACGGGCCGACCGCCAACCGGGCGGCGCGGGCTCCCGTGCCGGACGGGACGAAGCCGCCGCGGGCGAGGGGCGGGCCGGGGCGCCGGGCGGCCGGTGCCCGGCGCGGGCCGGCCGCCGGCTGGGCGGCGTGAGGGCCGGCGCGGGCCGGCGGAAGGCCGCCGCGGCGGGGGGGGGCGTCGTCAGGTGCGGGAGACGTTCCGTTCGTACACCAGGCGCAGGCCGATCAGCGTCAGCCACGGCTCGTGCTCGTCGATCACCGAGGACTCGCCCAGCACCATCGGCGCCAGCCCGCCCGTGGCGATCACCGTGACGTCGTCCGGGTCGTCGGCCAGCTCGCGTGCCATCCGGTTCACCACGCCGTCGACCTGGCCGGCGAACCCGAACACGATGCCGGCCTGCATCGCCTCGACCGTGTTCTTGCCGATCACCGCGCGCGGCCGGGCCAGCTCGATCTTTCGGAGCTGGGCGCCGCGCACACCGAGCGCCTCGACCGAGATCTCGATGCCGGGAGCGATCACACCGCCGACGTACTCCCCGCGCGCGGAGACCGCGTCGAACGTCGTCGCCGTGCCGAAGTCCACGACGACCGCCGGCCCGCCGTAGAGCTCGACCGCGGCGACCGCGTTGATGATGCGGTCCGCGCCGACCTCCTTGGGGTTGTCCATCAGGATCGGCACGCCCGTCTTGACACCCGGCTCGACGAGGACCGCCGGCACGTCCCCGTAGTAGCGCCGGGTCACCTCGCGCAGCTCGTGCAGGACCGACGGCACGGTCGCGCAGATGGCGATGCCGTCGATGCCGTCGCCCAGCTCGTCGCCGAGGAGCGGGTGCATCCCCATGAGCCCCTGCAGGAGCACCGCCAGTTCGTCGGCCGTGCGGCGCGCGTCCGTGGAGATGCGCCAGTGCTCGACGATGTCCTCCCCGTCGAACAGGCCGAGGACGGTGTGCGTGTTGCCCACGTCGATCGTGAGGAGCATGGCCGTTACTCCGCCTCGCGCAGGTCGAGTCCGATGTCCAGGACGGGCGAGGAGTGGGTCAGGGCACCCACCGCCAGGTAGTCGACCCCGGTCTCGGCGTACGCACGCGCGTTCGCCAGCGTCAGCCGGCCCGAGGCCTCCAGCTGGGCCCGCCCGTGGACGATGCCCACCGCCTCCGAGCACTCGTCGGGCGTGAAGTTGTCCAGCAGGATCAGGTCGGCGCCGGCGTCCACGACCTCCCGCAGCTGGTGCAGGGTGTCGACCTCCACCTCGATCGGGACGTCCGGGAAGGTCTCGCGCACGGCCCGGAACGCCTGGGCCACCCCGCCCGCGGCGACCACGTGGTTGTCCTTGACCAGGGCGGCGTCCGACAGGGACATGCGGTGGTTCACGCCGCCGCCGCACCGCACCGCGAACTTCTCCAGGGAGCGCAGGCCCGGCGTGGTCTTGCGGGTGTCCCGCACCTTCGCCTTCGTGCCCTCCAGGGCGTCCGCCCACGCGCGGGTGGCCGTCGCGATGCCGGACAGCCGGCACAGCAGGTTCAGGGCGCTGCGCTCGGCGGTCAGGAGGTCGCGTGCGCGCGTGGTGACGGACAGCAGCTTCTGCCCGGCCTGCACGCGGTCGCCCTCCTCGACGTGCCGCTCCACTTCGAACTCCTCCGTGCAGACCACCGAGAGCACCGCCTCGGCGACCCGCAGGCCGGCCACCACGCCCGCCTCGCGCGCGGTGAAGTCGCCGGTGGCCTCGGCGTCCTCGGGGATGGTGGCGACCGTCGTCACGTCCACGCCGTGGGCGAGGTCCTCCTGGATGGCGACGTTGGCGATGTCCTCGACCTCGACGGGGTCGAGCCCGGCCTCGGTCAGGAGTTCGGCGAGCGCGGGGTCGAGCCCGCACTCCGCGTACTCGGACCCGGTGTGGTCCTCGTCCGGCTCCGCGCCGCAGCCGCAGCCGTCGCCGCAGCCGCCGTTCGGGGCGAGGGGAAGGTCGTCGGTGCTCACTTGTGTCACTGCTCCTGGGGACGCGGGTGGTGCCGGGTGGGCCGGCTCGGGGGGAAGTCTGCGGTGTCGGTGACGCGCACGGCCAGTCCGGCGGACGCGGCGCGACGCGGGTCCTGGGGCTCCCCGGCGCCGGGCACCGGGGCGGCCTGCGGCACGTGGCCGCCGGGGACGGACGCGGGGTCCGCCTGCAGCCGTACGACGATGTGGCGGCGCCAGTTCGCGTCGTCGCGGTCGGCGTGGTCCTCGCGCCAGTGGCAGCCGCGCGTCTCCTCGCGCAGAAGGGCGGCGGCGACCAGGGCGCGGGACACGCACAGGAGGTTGGTGGCCTCCCAGGTGTCGACGCCCGGCTCGGCCGTCTTGCCGTGCTCGTGGAGGGTGCCGCGGGCTTCGTCGTGCAGCCGCTGGAGCTGGTCGGCGGCCCGCGCGAGGGACTCGGCGGAGCGCAGGACCCCCGCGCCGCCGGTCATGATCCGCTGGATTGCGAACCGGGCCTCGGGGGCGAGCAGCGGGTGGGCCGGCTGCTCCGGGTGGGCCACGGGCTCCGGCAGCCGCGCGCGCAGGCCGTCCCCGGCGCGGCCCGCGGCGATGTCGGCGGCGATGCGCTCGGCGTAGACGAGCCCCTCCAGCAGGGAGTTCGAGGCGAGCCGGTTGGCGCCGTGCACGCCGGTGCAGGCGACCTCGCCGCACGCGTACAGGCCGGGCACGGTGGTGCGGCCGTGGGAGTCGGTACGGACGCCGCCGGAGGCGTAGTGGGCGGCCGGGGCGACGGGGACGGGCTCGGTGACCGGGTCGATGCCGTGGGCGCGGCAGGCGGCCAGGATGTTCGGGAAGCGCTGCTCCCACATCCGTGCGCCGAAGTGCCGGGCGTCGAGGTACATGTGCTCGGCGCCCTGCTCCCTCATGCGGCGCATGATGCCCTTGGCGACGATGTCCCGGGGCGCGAGTTCGGCCAGTTCGTGCTGTCCGACCATGAAGCGCACGCCGTCGGCGTCGACCAGGTGGGCGCCCTCGCCGCGCACCGCCTCGGAGACCAGCGGCTGCTGTCCCTCCGCGTCCGCGCCGAGGAAGAGCACCGTCGGGTGGAACTGGACGAACTCCAGGTCGGAGACCTCCGCGCCCGCCCGCAGGGCGAGCGCCACGCCGTCGCCGGTGGAGACCGCCGGGTTGGTCGTCGCGGAGAACACCTGCCCCATGCCACCGGTCGCGAGGACCACGGCCGGGGCGTGCACGGCGCCGACGCCGTCGTGCTGGCCCTCGCCCATCACGTGCAGGGTCACTCCCGCGGCACGGCCGTCGGCGTCCGTGAGCAGGTCGAGCACCAGCGCGTTCTCGATGAGGCGCAGCCCCGCCCGTCGCCCGCCGCCGGCCCGGTCCGGGAGCGCTTCGCGCTCGCCTCTCCTGACCGCGCGGACCGCCTCGCCCAGGGCGCGGGAGATCTCCGCGCCCGTCGCGTCGCCGCCGGCGTGCGCGATACGGCGGCGGTGGTGGCCGCCCTCGCGGGTCAGCTGGATGCCGCCCTCGTCGTCGGTGTCGAAGTGGGCGCCGGTGGTGATCAGCCGCCGCACGGCGTCGGGGCCCTCGGTGACGAGGATGCGCACGGCCTCCTCGTCGCACAGGCCCGCGCCCGCCACCAGGGTGTCGTCCAGGTGCTGCTCGGGGGTGTCGCCCGCGCCGAGGGCCGCGGCGATGCCGCCCTGCGCCCAGCGGGTGGACCCGTCGTCGAGGCGGGCCTTGGTGACGACGACGGTCTCCAGCCCGGCGGCCTCGCAGCGCAGGGCCGCGGTCAGGCCTGCGACGCCGGAGCCGACGACCACCACGTCCGCGGAGATGGACCAGCCGGGGGCGGGCGCGTGCAGTCGTATGCCTGTGGTGGTCACGAGGCGGCTCCGAAGGTGAGGGGGAGGTTGTCGATCAGCCGGGTCGCGCCGACCCGGGCGGCGACGGCGAGGACGGCCTCGCCGGTGAAGTCGTCGTCGATCTCGGTGAAGTCGGACGGGTCGACGAGGGCGAGGTAGTCCAGTTGCAGCGGCGGGTCGAGGCGGGCGGCCTCGTCGAGGACCAGGCGGGCGGCCGCGCGGACGGCGGCGGCCGCGCCGGGGGACGCCTTGGCGACGGCGGCCGCGTCGGCGGCCGCGCGGGACTCCCCGAGCGCGCTGAGGGCCTCGGCACGCGCGCGGGTGGAGGGCACCTCACGGGCGCGTGCGCACAGCGCCTCCTGGGCGGCGTGCCGGTCCCGGCCCGCGAACAGGGCCTGCGACAGCGCGAGCGCGGTGCGCCGCTCCTGCGGGGAGAGATAGCGGTTGCGGCTGGACAGGGCCAGGCCGTCCTCCTCGCGCACGGTGGGCACGGCGACGATGTCCACGCCGAAGTCGAGGTCCCGCACCATGCGGCGGATCAGGGCCAGCTGCTGGGCGTCCTTCTGGCCGTACAGGGCCGCGTCGGGCCGGGTGAGGTGCAGCAGTTTGCCGACGACGGTGAGCATGCCGTCGAAGTGGCCGGGGCGCGAGGCGCCCTCCAGGCGCTCACCCATGGGCCCGGCGGTGATGCGCACCTGCGGCTCGCCGCCCGGGTAGACCTCGTCCACGGACGGGGCGAACACCACGTCCGCGCCCGCCTGCTCGGCGATCTTGAGGTCGGCGTCCAGAGTGCGCGGGTAGCGGTCCAGGTCCTCGCCGGCGCCGAACTGCAGCGGGTTGACGAAGACGGTGACGACGACCTCCCCGTCGCCGCCCGCTATGCCGCGCGCCGTGCGGATCAGGGTGGCGTGGCCCTCGTGCAGCGCGCCCATGGTCATCACGACGGCACGGCGACCGCGCCGCACGCGTGCGTGCAGCTCGTCGGCGGTGCGCAGCAGGGCTGTGGTCATCGGGCCTCTCCGTTCTCGGGCACGCGCGTCACCGGGCGGCCGAGGTCTGCGTGTCGGTGCCGCACCCGGCTCGTCGTGAGCGCCGCGCGGGTCATCGCGGGTCCCCTTCGGGCCCGTCGGCGGTGCCCGTGCCGCCGGTGCCGCCGCTCCCCTCGCCGGCGAGGGCGCCCAGCAGGTCCTCGGCCAGCTCGGGCTTGAGCAGGCCGTGCGCGAGGGCGCGGTCGGCGGTCGTACGGGCCATCGCCACGTACCCGGCGACCGCCTGCGGGGCGTGCCGGCGCAGCTCGGCCAGGTGCGCGGCCACCGTGCCCGCATCCCCGCGCGCGACGGGGCCGGTCAGCGCGGCGTCGCCGGAGCGCAGGGCGTTGTCCAGGGCGGCGCCGAGCAGGGGTCCGAGCATGCGGTCGGGTGCCTCGACGCCGGCCTCGCGCAGCAGTTCCATGGACTGCGCCACCAGCGTCACCAGATGGTTGGCGCCCAGCGCGAGCGCCGCGTGGTAGAGCGGCCGCATGTCCTCGGCGATCCACTCCGGTTCGCCGCCCATCTCGATGACCAGGGCCTCGGCGGCCAGCCGCAGCTCCTCGGGGGCGGTGACGCCGAAGGAGCACCCGGCCAGGCGCTGCACGTCCACGGGCGTGCCGGTGAAGGTCATCGCCGGGTGCAGCGCCAGCGGGAGGGCGCCCGCGCGCAGGGCGGGGTCCAGCACCCTGGCGCCGTAGCGCCCGGAGGTGTGCACCAGCATCTGCCCCGGCCGGACGGAACCGGTCTCCACCAGTCCCGCCACGAGCCCCGGCAGGCTGTCGTCCGGGACGGTCAGCAGCACCAGTTCGGCCCGGGCCAGCACCTCGGCGGGCGGTACGAGCGGCACGTCGGGCAGCATGGCGGCGGCGCGGCGCCGGGAGGTGTCGGAGACCCCGGAGACGGCCACCGGGCGGTGCCCGGCGAGTTGGAGCGACGCCGCCAGCGCGGGACCCACACGGCCGGCGCCCACGACGCCGACGGTGAGCCGCGCGGGACGGTCCTTGGGGTCTGGCAGAGGGGATGTGTTCACGCGACGACGGCCTTCCCGTTCCAGCCCGCTCGGGGTACCGGACGATTTCTCGTCATGTTAACGCTATCGGCGTGACGGGCGTTCGGCTGTCCACAGGCTGTGGGTTCTCGCCGGGAAATACGGGTGCCCGCCGGCATCCGTCCGAGGGATGATCCGGCGCATGAGCGATACGGCGGAGCGGGACGACGACAACGACACCATGGAGCAGGTGGAGCGGCAGTCGGACGAGGACCGGCGCAAGCACCTCCGCGAGCGGCGCCGGGAGGCGAACCGGCACGCGGAGCGCACGCTCGGGCGCCCCGGTTCCCTGGGGACGCTCCGGGAGCGGCTGGCGCTGCTTCAGCGCGCGGAGGACGTGTACGACCTCGACGAGCCCTCCGACATGTACGGCGACGGCGTCGTCGAGGCCCTGGAGGACAAGGTCGCCGCGCTGCTCGGCATGGAGGCCGCCGCGTTCTTCCCGACCGGCACCATGGCGCAGCAGGTCGCCCTGCGCTGCTGGGCCGGCCGCACCGGCGACCCGGCCGTCGCGCTGCACGCGCTGGCCCACCCCGAAGTGCACGAGCGGCACGCGCTCAGCCAGGTCAGCGGACTGCGCACGGTACGGGTGACGGATGAGCCCCGGCTGCCGACCGCCGAGGAGGTGCGCGGCGTCGAGGAGCCCTTCGGCACGCTGATGCTGGAACTCCCGCTCCGCGACGCCGGTTTCGTCCTGCCGTCCTGGCAGGAGCTCACCGAGGTGGTCGAGGCGGCGCGCGAACGGGACGCGGTGGTGCACTTCGACGGCGCGCGCCTGTGGGAGACCACCGTCCACTTCGGCCGTCCGCTGGACGAGATCGCCGGGCTGGCGGACAGCGTGTACGTGTCGTTCTACAAGTCCCTCGACGGCTACGCCGGCGCGGCGCTCGCCGGGCCGCGCACGCTCGTGGAGGAGGCGAAGGTCTGGCGTCACCGCTACGGCGGGATGATGTTCCAGCAGTTCCCGACGGCGCTGGCCGCGCTGGCCGGGCTGGAGCGGGAGCTGCCCCGGCTGCCCTCGTACGTGCGGCACGCGCACCTGGTGGCCGCCGCGCTGCGTGAGGGGTTCACGGAGGCCGGGGTGCCGTGGTCCGCCGTCCACCCGGCGAAGCCGCACACGCACCAGTTCCAGGTCTGGCTGCCGTATGACCCCGACGTGGCCGCCGCGGCCGCGGTCCGCACGGCCGAGGAGACGCGCACCGTCCTCTTCGGCGGCGGCTGGGAGGCCCGGGGCCCGGGCATCGCCGCGACCGAGGTCTCCGTGCAGGCTCCGGGTCTGGAGTGGACGGCGGACGACGTGAAGGCCGCGGTCGCGGACTTCGTGGCCCGGCTCACCGAGGAGGCGGGCCGACGGGACCCGGGCACGGGGGCGGGCGGCTGAGGGCTGTCCCGTGGCCCCGGCGGGCGCACGACGACAGCCACGCGCCGGCAGTCGCGGCGGCTACGCGTCGGCGTGGGCGCACCGGCGTCGGCGGCGCCGCGGTCCACGGCCGGCGCCCGAGGGCTGTCCGCTGCCGGCTGCCGGCTGCCGGCTGCCGGGGCCGTGTTGTCGGTGGCGGGGTGCACCATGAGGGCATGAGCGTGCGCATCGACATCGCGGGGCTGCGGCCGGAGAGGGTCACCGTCGTGCCCTCGCCCCTGGCCGAGCTGGGCATGGCGCTGCACGCGCTGTCCGAGCCGGGTCACCACCCGGGACTCCAGGGCTGGGTGACGACGGTGACGGCCCGGCTCGACTGCCATCTGGCCGACCGGATGTGCGAGGCCGACTTCCTGTGGCGGACGACGTTCTCCGACCTCTTCCTGCCGTGCGCCGGCCTGCCCGGCGGCACCGCGCTGCCGGGCCGGACGCTGGCGGAGGAACTGGACCTGCTGGACAAGCTGACGGACGAGCAGTTCGTGGACGCGGCACTGGAGTTCACCTGCGCGTTGCCCTACAGCACACCGGGGCCCGGCCCGCTCTCCGACACCGCGCTGCGCCGCCGCGCGCTGGAACTGGCCGCCGCGCGCGGGCCGCAGCAGGCGCGCTTCAGCGAGCGGCTGCTGGCCGACCCGCCCCGCATCCGGGCCTGGCTGCGGCAGTTCCTCCAGGACTGCGACGAGGCGTTCTTCGCCGAGACCTGGGCACGGCTGCACCGGCAGCTCGCGGCCGACGCCCGCCACAAGACCGAACTGCTGCGCCGCAAGGGCCTGGCCGATGCACTGGCGGCGGTGTCGCCCGCGGTGGCTCTGGACGAGGCCGCCGGGCGGATCACCGTGGACAAGCTGGGCGAGGGCCGCACGGCCACCGCGGACGGCGGTCTGCTGCTCGTCCCGACGAGCCTCGGCCGGCCGCACCTGATGGTGCTGCACCGGTACGGCTGGCAGCCGGTGCTGCACTACCCGGCCGGCGCCTCCGATCCGGCCGGCCCGCCCTCGGTGGAGCAGCTGACCCTGCGGATGACCGCGCTGTCCCATCCCGTACGGATGCGGCTGTGCCGCAGCCTGGCCCGCAGCGCCTTCACCACCGGCGAGCTGACCCAGATGCACGGCATGACGGCGCCGGAGATATCGCGGCACCTGGGCGTGCTGAAGAAGGCGGGCCTGGTGACCACCCGGCGCCGCGGCCGGTACGTGCTCCACCAGCTGGACGTCGCGATGGTGGCCCGGCTGGGCAGCGACTTCCTCGAGGCGCTCCTGCGGTAGCGGACGGGCCCGCCGGACGTGTCCTCGGCCGCGCCGGCCCCGTGCCGTCGATCCGCAGCGGCACGCACGGACCCCACGGGCGTGCGCGGCACGGATCAGCCGTGTCCGCCGGCCCGCACGATCCCCGTCTCGTAGGCCAGGACGACCACCTGCACCCGGTCGCGGAGGCCCAGCTTGGTCAGGATGCGGCCGACGTGCGTCTTCACCGTCGCCTCCGACAGCACCAGCCGGGCGGCGATCTCGCCGTTCGACAGGCCCTGCGCGACGAGGACCATGACCTCGCGTTCGCGGTCGGTGAGCCGGTCCAGCTCGCTGTGCCGGGGCTCCTTGGCCGCGCTGGGCAGCATCGGCGCGAAGCGGTCGAGCAGGCGGCGGGTGGTGGAGGGCGCGACGACGGCGTCACCGCTGTGCACGGCGCGGATGGCGGCGAGCAGGTCGGCCGGGGGAACGTCCTTGAGCATGAAGCCGGAGGCGCCCGCCTTCAGCCCGGTGAAGGCGTACTCGTCGAGGTCGAAGGTGGTCAGGATGAGCACCTTCGGCGGTTCGGGCTCCGCGCAGATCCGGCGGGTGGTCTCCACGCCGTCCAGCTTCGGCATGCGCACGTCCATGAGGATCACGTCGACCTGGGTGGCGCGCAGCACCTGGAGGGCCTCGACGCCGTCGCCCGCTTCCGCGACGACCTCCATGTCCGGCTGGGCGGCGAGCACCATCCGGAACCCGGTGCGCAGCAGCACCTGGTCGTCGACGAGCATCACGCGGATCGTCATCGGGTCCTCTTCCATCGGTGTCCACGGGTGTCCATGGGTGTCCATCGGTGTCCATCGGGGCCCGCCGGTCCCACGACGGTGCGGGGCAGCGGTGGCGGCGGGGCCGGGGCCGCTCGTGCCGGGAGGCGGCGGCTCCCCGGAGTGGTCAGTGTGCCGGTTTCAGCGGCAGCAGGGCACTGATGCGGAAGCCCCCGCCGGGACGCGGGCCCGCGTCCAGGGTGCCGCCGACCATGCCGACCCGTTCGCGCATGCCGATCAGACCGTGCCCCTGTCCGTCGGCGCCGCCCTCCTCGTACAGCTCGTGCGGGGCGCCCTTGCCGTCGTCCTCGACGAGCAGGCCGAGGCCGTCGTCGAAGTAGACCAGCCGCACGCTCGCACCCGCGTTCGGGCCTCCGTGCTTGCGCGTGTTCGTCAGCGCCTCCTGCACGATGCGGTACGCGGTGAGCTCGACGCCGCTGGGCAACGGCCGCGCAGTGCCCTCGACCCGGAAGTCGACGGGCAGTCCCGAGCCCCGGCACTGCTCGACGAGGTCCTCGATCTGCTCGACGTCGGGCTGGGGGACGTACTCGCCGCCCTCCTGGTGCTCACCGGTGCGCAGCACGCCCAGCAGGCGGCGCATCTCGGCCAGCGCCTGGCGGCCGGTGGAGGAGATGGTCTCCAGGGCCTTCCTCGCCTGGTCGGGCGCGGCGTCGAGGACGTAGGCGGCGCCGTCGGCCTGCACCACCATGACCGACACGTTGTGCGCGACGACGTCGTGCAGCTCGCGTGCGATCCGGGCGCGCTCGGCGGCGACGGCGACCTTGGCCTGCGCCTCACGCTCCTTCTCCAGGCGGGCGGCGCGCTCCTCCAGCTGCGCGAAGTAGGCGCGGCGGGTGCGCATGGAGTCGCCGAGCACCCAGGCCAGCGCGAACGGCACCGTCTGGAAGACGGCCATCGCGACGTGGCCCACGACGCTCGTGCCGGTCTGCGGCCAGCGGATCTGCGCCAGGGTCGCCGCGCACAACCCGCCCACCAGGGCGAACCGGGACGCCCAGCGGGCGCCGATCGCGGCGACCGTGTAGATGATCACCAGCATCGCGAAGTCGGCGGGCGTCGTCTCGACGTCGAGCACCAGCTGCGCCACACCCGTCGCGACCGCGAGCAGCAGCATCTTCTCCGGCATGCGACGGCGCAGCGCCACGACCACGCTCAGCACCACGCAGACGGCCAGTCCCCCGGCGAGGGATCCGTGGTGGTCCCGCACCCTGTTGACGCCGAAGGTGCTCACCGCGGAGAGCCCGAGCAGGACGAGGGCCCAGAAGCCGTCGACCCATGCCGGGTTCCTGCGGAGGAAGTCATAGAGGCGCTGCACGTGACCCAGCGTAGGGATACGAGATGAGCGCAGGGGTCAACCGGAGGGCCGATACGTGTACCGCCCTCGTACTCCGCAAGGTGGATGCCATGATCACCTGTGCGCCTGGGGAGTGTCCGGCAAACGAGCGCGGGAGGGGGAGCGGCGTCCGGTGCGTGCGACCGCAAGGCGCCGGAGCGTCCTCGTAGCGGAGCCACCAGGACGTTTCGGCACCGCCGCGAGCATGCGTGCCGGGCGCCGCGACACCGCGGGCTGTGTCGGACACCCCCTAGTCTGGCGGCGTGGTGGACGACACGGCGGACGGACCGGAGGCCGGAACGGCGGACAGCGCGGCGGACGGCCCGGCCGGCGGGTCCGGGGGCCAGTGGCGCGGCTGGCGGGCGGCGGCGGAGGCGGCCCTGTACGGACCCGGCGGCTTCTACCGGCGGCCCGAGGGGCCGGCCGGGCACTTCCGTACGTCGGTGCACGCCTCGCCGTTGTTCGCCGGCGCCGTCGCCCGGCTGCTGTGCCGGGTGGACGAGGCGCTGGGCCGGCCCGCCGCCCTCGACTTCGTGGACATGGCAGCCGGGCGGGGTGAACTGGCCGGCGGGGTGCTGGCCGCGCTGCCCGCCGACGTGGCGGCCCGCACGCACGTGTACGCCGTGGAGATCGCCGGCCGGCCCGCGGGGCTGGACCCGCGGATCGAGTGGCTGAGCGCACCCCCCGAGGGCGTCACCGGGCTGCTGTTCGCCAACGAGTGGCTGGACAACGTGCCGGTGGAGGTGGCGGAGGTGGACTCCGCGGGCGTGCCGCGCCTCGTGCTGGTCCGGCCGGACGGCACCGAGCGGCTCGGGGATCCGGTCGCGGGGCCGGAGGCTCAGTGGCTGGCGCGCTGGTGGCCGGCGGCGGCGGCCGAGCCGGGTCTGCGGGCGGAGATCGGCCTCCCCCGGGACACCGCGTGGGCCGACGTGGCCGCCCGCGTCGCCCGGGGCCTCGCCGTCGCCGTCGACTACGCCCACACGGCACACACCAGGCCGCCCTTCGGCACGCTCACCGGCTTCCGGCAGGGGCGGGAGACGGCGCCCGTGCCGGACGGCTCGTGCGACATCACGGCCCATGTGGCCCTGGACGCGTGCGCCGCCCGCGTCCCCGGCGGCGGCGCACGCCTGCTCACGCAGCGCGAGGCCCTGCACGCTCTGGGGATCACCGGCGCGCGCCCCTCCCTCGCCCTCGCCTCCACGCGCCCGGCGGACTACGTACGCGCCCTCGCGCGCGCCGGAGAGGCCGCCGAACTGACCGCGCCCGGCGGGTTGGGCGACTTCGGGTGGCTGCTGCAGCCGGTGGGCATCGCGGACGTCCTGCCCGCCTGACCGGCCGGCCGTGCGTCCGTCCCCGAGTGCGCCACGGCGGCACCGGCCCGGCCCCGCCCGCGCGCCCCCCGGCCCGCTTGGGCCTGCCCAGGCCCGCTCGGCCCGGCCCCAGTTGGCCCGCCTCGCCCTATCGGCCCTACTCGGCTCTGCTTGGCCCTACTTGGCCCTACTTGGCCTTACTTGGCCCTACTTGTCTATGTCGCCCACCACGAAGAACATCGAGCCGAGGATCGCCACCATGTCGGCGATCAGTGTGCCGGGCAGCAGCTCGGTCAGGGCCTGGATGTTGTTGTACGAGGCCGAGCGCAGCTTCAGCCGGTACGGCGTCTTGTCACCCTTGCTGACCAGGTAGTAGCCGTTGAGGCCGAGCGGATTCTCGGTCCACGCGTACGTGTGGCCCTCGGGCGCCTTCAGCACCTTCGGGAGCCGCTGGTTGATCGGGCCCGGGGCCAGCCCGGCCAGCCGGTCGAGGCAGACGTCGGCGAGGTCGAGGGCGTTGTGCGTCTGCTCCAGCAGGCACTCGAAGCGGGCGAGGCAGTCGCCCTCCCGCCGGAGCACCACCTTCAGGGTGTCCTGGAGCTCCCCGTAGGCCAGGTACGGCTCGTCACGCCGCAGGTCGAAGTCGACACCCGAGGCGCGCGCGACCGGCCCGCTCACGCCGTACGCGTGCACCGTCTCCGGCGTGAGCACGCCCACGCCGCGTGTGCGTGCCCGGAAGATCTCGTTGCCCAGCACCAGGTCGTCGAAGACGTCCATGCGCGAGCGGACGGCGGCGACGGCGGCACGCGCGCGCGTGGTCCAGCCGGCGGGCAGGTCCTCCTTGAGGCCTCCGACCCGGTTGAACATGTAGTGCATCCGGCCGCCGGACACCTCCTCCATGACGTTCTGGAGGACCTCGCGCTCGCGGAACGCGTAGAAGACCGGTGTGATCCCGCCGAGTTCCAGCGGGTAGGAGCCGAGGAACATCAGGTGGTTGAGCACCCGGTTCAGCTCGGCGAGGAGCGTGCGGGTCCACACCGCGCGCTCCGGAACCTCCATGCCGAGCATCCGTTCGACGGCGAGGACGACGCCCAGCTCGTTGGAGAAGGCCGACAGCCAGTCGTGGCGGTTGGCCAGCATGATGATCTGGCGGTAGTCCCGTGCCTCGAACAGCTTCTCCGCGCCCCGGTGCATGTAGCCGATCACCGGCTCCGCGCGGGTGATGCGCTCGCCGTCCAGCACCAGCCGCAGCCGCAGCACGCCGTGCGTGGACGGGTGCTGGGGCCCGATGTTGAGCACCATGTCGGTGCTCTCCGCGGCGCCGCCGATTCCGACCATGGTCTCCGTCGTAGGAGTCATGCACACAGTCTCCCCTACGTACGCCTGCCCCGCGGAGACGGGGAGCCGGGACGGCCTGCGGGCGGCGGACGAACCGGTGTGGACCGGGCCGCACCCGCGGCCGCTGCGGCAGCAGGCGGACCGGTCCCGCACGGGCCGGAGAACGGCTCGTCCGGACCGCTGGACGACCTGACCGCCCCACCGATCCGGACGGCCGGCCCTTGCCCCGGACGGCCCGCCGTTCCTCCGTGCCGACCCGGCCGGGGCATCGGCTCCGGCCGTCAGGACGCCGCGCTGCGCAACCGGTGCACGTCGATCTGCTCGGTCTCGTCGTGCGCCGTCAGGTCGATGACCTGGCCCACGCCCCGCGCGCCCTCGTCGACCGGCTTGAACCGCGCCTCGGACTCGGCCTTGTGCAGGGCGAGTGCCTCCTGGCCCACCACGTCGGCGAGGTCCTCGTTCTGGACGGCGTCCAGGGCGGCGGCCGGCGCGCCCTTCTGCGTCCCGAAGAAGTCGAAGCCGCCCTCGACCACCGGCCGCGCCGGCGCGGCCGGTACGACGGCCACCGCGGTCGGCACGGTGAAGTGCCCGGCGGGCTGCCGCGCGGGCTTGGCCGGCTCGGCCGGGCCCGCGGCGGGAGCGGCGTCCGCGTGCGCGTGCTCGCCGGCTGCCTCCGGCCGCGCCCCGGCCTCGGGCTCCGGTGCGGGCACCACCTCGTCCGTCGCGGCGTCCGGCTCCGTCGCGGGCCCGCCGTCGTGCTCCCCGTCGTCTTCGCCGACCGGCCTGCCGTCGCTCACGGGGTCGTCGTCCCCGGAGACCCCGTCCTCGGCGTCCTCGGCGTCGTCGGCGGCGGCGTCCGGCCGGTCCGTCGCGTCCCCGTCGGCGCCGAAGCGCGCCAGCGCGGCGGCGGCCCGCAGGTACAGCCGCGACCCCTCGGACGAGAACACGCCCGCGCCCGTCCCCGGCGCCTCCTCGCCGACGCCCCCGGCGGCCGCGGAGTCCCCGACAGCCTCGGGCGCCTCGGCGCTCCGCGCGGACCCGGTGTCCTCGCCGTCCCGGCCGGCGGTGCCGGTGCCCGGTGCGGCAGCCGGAGCCCCGGCCTCCGCCCGCGTCGCCGTCCCGGACGTACCGGGCGGCAGCGCCAGGTCGTCGGACGCGGCCTCGATCTCGAGCAGGCGGCGGCCCTCCAGGGCACTCGCGCGTTCGGTCTCCGCCGTGGCGTAGCGCCGCAGCAGGGCCGCGTGCTCGTTGCGCAGCCCGGCCAGCTCGGCCCGCTTGGCCCGCAGCTTGTGCTCGAGACGGAGGCGCAACTCGCGGGACTCCTCGAGGTCGGTCTCCAGTTCGGCGACCCGCTCCTCGTAGCGCCACTCGTCGCTCGCACGCGCGCGCGTGAGGTCGGCTACCCGCCTGCCCGCCTGGGCGTCCCACCGTCGCATGACGACGGCGCCGGTGACCGCGGTGGCCGCCGCGACCGCGGCGAGCGGGCGCAGTACCGACGGAGCCGTGAACATCCATGGGCCGAGGGCGCAGACGAGGGAGACGCCGGCGATCGCCGAAGGAGGCAACAGCCTGTGCAAAGGTGGGGAATGGCGGTGACGTCCACGTGGCATGGCCAGAAACTTACCGCGCGTAGGCAAATGATGGTGGCCCCGGCCGTAAAAAGACAGCCATACCGAAACCTTCACACTTCATCAGGAGTGCGCGCCCGTCCGGGAATTGCGGAAGATCATTTCAGCGGTCGCCCAGTCGTCCGCTCATCCACTGCAACGCCCCCGGGATCTCCCGCCGCCAGGTGTTGAAGTTGTGCCCGCCGCTGTCGAGGATGATCGAGGCGATCCGGGTCCGGTGCGTGGCCTTCACCTGCTGCACGAAGCCGAGCGTGTCCTGGTAGTTGGACTCCCCGACCCGGCTGCTGCTGACCAGCAGCGAGGTGTCGGGAGCGGGCCGGTGTTCGAGGCACCACCGCAGGTCGGCGCGGTTTCGAAGGTCCGCGTTCCCATGGAAGAGGTCGCCCGTCGTGGGATCGATCGGCGCCTTGTAGTAAGGGGAGAGACCGGCTCCGGCCGCGTACACCTGCGGATGGTGCATCGCGAGTTTCAGTGCGCAGTAACCGCCCGTGGAGTCGCCGATGACGCCCAGGCCGCCCGGCTTCCTGCCGACCCGGTAGTGCGCGAGCAGCGCCTCGGGCAGGTCCTTCGCGAAAAACGACTCGGTCTGCGGACCGCCCGGGATGTCCACGCACTCCGTGTCACGCGGCGGCGCCACCGTCGGCCGCATCATGACGAGAATCATCGGTTGCGTCCGCCCGTCCTTGGCGAGTTCCCGGGCCGTGTGCGGATAGTGCAGTTTGTCGACGAGCGCCTGGGCGGTGCCCGGATATCCGGTGAGGACGACGGCCGCGGGGAACGTGCGCGTCCGGTACTGCGGCTGGAAGTACTCCGGCGGCAGGTAGACCAGCGCGGGCGTGGCGATCCGGGTCGTCCGGCCCACGATCTCGACCTTCTGGATCTGGCCCGCGCTCTGCGGCAGCGACGGCCCGCCCCGCACCGCCCGCTGCGTGCCGATCACCTGGAGCGGTCCCCCGGAACCACCACCGCCGGCGTGCTCGACGACGACGCCCTGGTCGGTCTCCCGCCCCAGCAGGTCCGCCCAGCTGGCGTAGAACCCGAAAGCCTGGTTGACGGCGAGGCCCGCGCAGGCGAAGAGCGCCACCTGGGTGGCCAGCAGCATGCCGACGCGTCCGCCGACGGGCCGCCAGCCGGCGCCCGCCAGACGCGGCCACAGCCAGACCGTACCGACGAACAGCAGCAGCGCGCACAGCGCCGCCAGAACCAGCACTTCGTTGCTCGTGAGACCCATGGGCCCTTCCTGCCTGCGCTTGCCGCCCGGACCGGGGCGCCCTCCCCGGAGGAGCGGTTCCCCCGACTTTTCCCGGGCTTTCCCCGGTCTTTGAACTGGCTTTCCTTCGGGGTGCGAACCTGTCTCCCCGAGACACCGTCCTAGAGGGCGCAATGTCGCCGGATGCCCGGATCGGCACCGGATTCACGATCTCTCGCAGAACTACGGGATGCGATGTCTGTCAGGATAGATGGGGAATTGTCGGACGGGGTTCCGAGCCGATCGAGCCGGGTGCGGCGCGTACTCCGCGGCCCGCGTCCCGAGGCCGTCCCCGCCGTGGTCGGCAGGGCCTGCGCCCTCGTGGGCGTCCTGGACATCGCCGCGGGCGTGTTCCCGCGCTTCCGGCACAGCCGTATGCACGCCCTGGCGGAGGTCCTGCCGGGCTCCTTCGGCCCGTTCGCCGCCGCCCTCTCGCTGAGCGCCGGCGTGCTCCTGCTGCTGCTCGCGCACGGCCTGAAACGCCGCAAGCGCCGGGCCTGGCGGGCGGCCGTGGCCCTGCTGCCGGCCGGCGCGGCGGCACAGTTCGTCTACCGGCACTCCGCCGTGGGCGCGCTGCTCTCGCTCGCGCTGCTCGCTCCCCTGCTGGTCCACCGGGCCCAGTTCGCGGCCCTGCCCGACCCGCGCAGCCGCTGGCGGGCACTGGCCAACTTCGTCCTCATGGGCGCCGGTTCACTCGCCCTCGGGCTGGTCATCGTCAGCGTCCACCCGCACCACGTGGTCGGCGACCCGAGCCTCGCCGACCGCCTGACCCACGTGGTCTACGGCCTGCTGGGATTCGAGGGCCCGGTCGCCTACCAGGGCAACACCTCCTGGACCGTGGCCTTCTCCCTCGGCGCCCTGGGCTGGCTCACCGCGGCCACCACCGCCTACCTGGCCTTCCGCCCCGAACACCCGGCCGCCCGCCTGACGGAGGAGGACGAGGCCCGGCTGCGCGCCCTGCTGGACAAGCACGGCCGCCGGGACTCCCTCGGCCACTTCGCGCTGCGCCGCGACAAGGCCGTCGTCTTCTCGCCCAGCGGCAAGGCGGCCGTCACCTACCGCGTCGTCTCCGGTGTCATGCTCGCCAGCGGCGACCCGATCGGCGACGTCGAGGCCTGGCCCGGCGCCATCGAGCGCTTCATGGACGAGGCCAGGGCCCACTCCTGGACGCCCGCGGTCATGGGCTGCTCCGAGACCGGCGGCGAGGTGTGGACCCGGGAGACCGGCCTGGACGCCCTGGAACTGGGCGACGAGGCGGTGGTGGACGTCGCGGATTTCTCGCTCGCCGGACGCGCGATGCGCAACGTCCGCCAGATGGTGAAGCGGATCGAGCGGGCCGGCTACGAAACCCGGGTACGGCGCATCCGTGACCTCGGCGACGCGGAACTGGAGCGGATCCGCCGCGCCGCCGAGGACTGGCGCGGCACCGACACCGAACGCGGGTTCTCCATGGCCCTCGGCCGCATCGGCGACCCGGCCGACGGCGACTGCCTCATCGCCACAGCGCACAAGCAGGACGCCGAACCGGGCCCCTACGGCGACGTGAAGGCGATCCTGCACTTCGTCCCGTGGGGCACCGACGGGGTGTCGCTCGACCTGATGCGGCGCGACCGCTCGGCCGACCCGGGGATGAACGAACTGCTGATCGTCGCCGCGCTGCAGGCCGCGCCGAAGTTCGGCATCGCCCGCGTCTCGCTGAACTTCGCCATGTTCCGCTCGGCGCTGGCACGCGGCGAGAAGATCGGCGCGGGGCCGGTGCTGCGGGCCTGGCGCGGACTGCTGGTGTTCCTCTCCCGCTGGTTCCAGATCGAGTCCCTGTACAAGTTCAACGCCAAGTTCCAGCCCCGCTGGGAACCGCGCTTCGTGGTCTACCGCGCCTCCGCCGACCTGCCCCGCATCGGCTTCGCCGCCATGCAGGCGGAGGGCTTCCTCGACCTCGCCCTGCCGCTGCCGCGCTTCCTGCGCCGCCGCACGACCGCCGCCCGGCCCTGCGCGCACAGGGTGACGGAAGGCGACGCCCGCGCGGCGTGAGGGGACCGGCAAGCGGGAGCCCGCCTCCTCCGGCCGGGGCGTCCGCTCGGGCCGCCCCCGCCCGCGGCACACGGGTCCGCACCCCGGCGGCCCCGCGCCCGCCCGCGGGAGAACACCCGGCGCCCGGGGCCTACGCTGAACACATGAGCAAGCAGACCGGCCGCCGCCCTGTGGCGGGCCTCCCCGCATGGGACCGCTGCGCGGTCATGGGAGTCGTCAACGTGACCCCCGACTCCTTCTCCGACGGGGGTCGCTGGTTCGACACGACCACCGCCGTCAAGCACGGCCTCCACCTGGTCGAGGAGGGCGCGGACCTGATCGACGTCGGCGGCGAGTCCACCCGCCCGGGCGCCACCCGCGTCGACGAGGCCGAGGAGCTCAGGCGGGTCGTCCCCGTCGTCCGCGAACTGGCCTCCGAGGGCGTCACGATCTCCGTCGACACCATGCGGGCCTCCGTCGCCGAGCAGGCGCTGGCGGCCGGCGCCACCCTCGTGAACGACGTCAGCGGCGGCCTCGCCGACCCGGCCATGATCCCCGTCGTGGCGGAGGCCGGCGCCCCCTTCGTCGTCATGCACTGGCGCGGCTTCCTGGAGGGCGGCAACGTCAGGGGCGTGTACGCCGACGTCGTCGGCGAGGTCGTCGACGAGCTCCACGCCCGCGTGGCGGCCGTCCTGGAGGGCGGCATCGCCCCCGAGCGCATCGTCGTCGACCCCGGCCTCGGCTTCTCCAAGGGAGCCGAACACGACCTCGCCCTGCTCGCCCACCTCGGCCGGCTGCAGGACCTCGGGTACCCCGTGCTCGTCGCCGCCTCCCGCAAGCGGTTCCTCGGCCGCGTCCTGGCCGGCCCCGGCGCCACCCCGCCGCCCGCACGCGAACGCGACGCCGCCACGGCCGCGGTCTCCGCGCTCGCCGCGGACGCCGGCGCCTGGGCCGTGCGCGTGCACGACGTGCGCGCGACCGCGGACGCCGTAAGGGTCGCCCGCGCCCTCGAAGGAGCGCGCACCCGCGGGCCCACGCCCGACGCCGCCGCCACGCCCGGGACGACCCGGGCGGCCGGACGGGCCGGGGGCGCGGCACCCACCGAAGGAGCCCGGTGAGCGCCCCGCACACGGACGTGGAGCAGGTGGAGGCCGCGAACACGGCCTTCTACGAGGCGCTGGAGAGCGGCGACTTCGACCTGGTCACCTCGATCTGGCTCACGCCGGCCGACCTCGGCGTCGACGAGGAGTACCACGACCCCGCCGACACCGGCGTGATCTCCTGTGTGCACCCCGGCTGGCCGGTGCTCAGCGGCCGCGGCGACGTCCTCAGGTCGTACGCCCTGATCATGGCGAACACCGACTACATCCAGTTCTTCCTCACCGACGTGCACGTCTCGGTCACCGGCGACACCGCCCTGGTGACCTGCACCGAGAACATCCTCAGCGGCGGGCCCGCGCCCGCCGAGGGCGACGAGCTGGGGCCCCTCCTCGGACAGCTCGTCGTCGCCACGAACGTGTTCCGGCGCACCCGCGCCGGCTGGAAGCTGTGGTCCCACCACGCCTCCCCGGTGCTGGCCGAGAACGGCGAGGACGAGGACGACGACACGCCCGCCTGAGTGGGGTGCCGGCTGCGCACGGACCACGAAGTGGTTGGAATCACGCGGACGCGGGTAAGGGCGGCTACCGACCCGTAAGCAGGTGCGTTCCCCAGGGAAAACGCGCACCGGACCCCTCGACGACAGTGTCGGGGCCGTGTCCCGGTGGCCCGGCACTGTCGGTGCCCGCAGGTAGATTTCATGTGTGGCCGGTGTGCCGACCGCACCCGGCGGCGACCGGCCGCCACCCGACGATTGCAGGAGTGATTCGCGTGGATCGTGTCACGCTGCGCGGCCTGAAGGCCCGCGGGTACCACGGTGTGTTTCCCAAGGAGCGGGAGGAAGGCCAGACGTTCATCGTGGACCTCGTCCTCGGTCTGGACACCCGGCCGGCCGCGGCCGCCGACGACCTGGCGAAGACCGTGCACTACGGCATCGTGGCCGAAGAGGTCGTCGCCGTCGTGGAGGGCGACCCGGTGGACCTGATCGAGACGCTCGCCGAGCGCATCGCCCAGGTCTGCCTGAAGCACCAGGGGGTCGACGAGGTGGAGGTCTGCGTCCACAAGCCGGACGCCCCGATCACCGTCCCCTTCGACGACGTGACCGTCACCATCATCCGGAGCCGAGCATGACCCGACCCACCACCGGGGGTCACGGCGACCCGACCGTCCAGCCGGTACCCGCCGCCGTCGTCGAGCAGGTCGACGCCGCCGACACCACGCTGCAGAACCCCAAGCGGGCCGTGCTCTCCCTCGGCTCGAACCTGGGCAATCGCCTGGAGACCCTCCAGGGAGCCGTCGACGCCCTGGAGGACACGCCGGGCGTCCGCATCAAGGCGGTCTCGCCGGTGTACGAGACGGAGCCGTGGGGCGTCGAGCCCGGCACACAGCCCTCGTACTTCAACGCGGTGGTGGTCCTCAGGACGACCCTGCCCCCGTCCTCCCTCCTGGAGCGGGCGCACGCCGTCGAGGACGCCTTCAACCGGGTGCGCGACGAGCGCTGGGGCCCGCGCACCATCGACGTCGACATCATCGCCTACGCCGAGGTCGTCTCCGACGACCCGCGGCTCACCCTGCCCCACCCCCGCGCCCACGAGCGCGCCTTCGTCCTCGCCCCCTGGCACGACGTCGACCCGCACGCGCAGTTGCCTGGACACGGCGCCGTGGCCGATCTGCTGGCCGAGGTCACCCGCGAAGGTGTGGAGGCCCGCCCGGACCTGGAACTCCGGCTGCCCGAATAGCCGTTAAGGTCAGGACCGCACAGGACGGACGGGCAGGCCGCCGAGCCACAGTCCGGGGGAGCTGAAGGGACAACGTGAAAGAGCTGCGCATCAGGGTGCTGGCCGGAGTGTTCGTCGTCGCGGGAGTGCTGTCCTGGGCCGGCGCACGCCTGTGGAACTCGGTGGGGACGCTCCCCAGCGTGCCCCTGGCCGCCCCCATCGTCCTCGCCCTGATCGCCGCCGTCCTGGTGGCCACGGCACTCTCGCTGCGGGTCCGGCTGAAGGCCCAGCGCGAGCGCCGCCCCGAGGCCAAGGCCGTCGACCCGCTGATGGCCGCCCGCGCGGTCGTCTTCGGCCAGGCCAGCGCCCTGGTCGCCGCCCTCGTCGCCGGCATGTACGGCGGCACCGGCGTCGTCCTGCTGGAACTGCTGGACATGCCGACCCGGCGCGACCAGGCCGTCTACGCCGGTTTCTCCCTGCTGGCCGGCCTGGCCGTGATAGCGGCCGCCCTGTTCCTGGAACGCGTCTGCAAGCTCCCGGAGGACGAGGACAACGACCGCGACGACGCCCAGCCGGCGGCGTGAACCACCGCGTCGATCGGCGCGCACGGACCAGGCGCCGCGGCTCCCGGGCGGCGGCGCCCCGTCAGCGCGCCATGATCAGGCTCATGGCCTCGTTGCGCGTCGCCGCGTCGCGCAGCTGACCGCGCACCGCGGACGTGAGGGTCTTCGCGCCGGGCTTGCGGATACCGCGCATGGACATGCACATGTGCTCGCACTCCACGACCACGATCACGCCCCGCGGCTCCAGGATCTCCATCAGCGAGTCCGCGATCTGTGTGGTCATGCGCTCCTGTACCTGGGGACGGCGGGCGTAGACGTCCACCAGCCGGGCCAGCTTGGACAGCCCGGTGATCTTCCCGCTCGCCGACGGAATGTACCCGACGTGGGCGACACCCCTGAAGGGCACCAGGTGGTGCTCACAGGTGCTGTACACCTCGATGTCCTTCACGAGCACCATCTCGTCGTGCCCGATGTCGAACGTCGTCGTCAGGACGTCCCGGGGCTGCTGCCACAGTCCGGCGAAGATCTCCTTGTAGGCGCGTGCCACCCGGGCCGGTGTCTCCTGGAGGCCCTCGCGGTCCGGGTCCTCGCCGACCGCGATCAGGAGTTCCCGTATGGCGTTCTCGGCGCGCTTCTCGTCGAACTCGCCGATCGAGCCCTCACCGTCCAGCGTCACGGGGTCGGTCATCTTCTGGTGCCTCGTTCCTGTGGGTACCGCGTGGAGGGCACGCGTCTTCCTCGCGGACATGCGAAAGCCGCGCCCCCCAGGCTAGAACCTGGGGGGCGCGGCATCCATTCCGGGCCCGGTGTGCCCACCGGGTGAGCAGACGGGTCAGTTGTCCCGGCGGTCCTCCGCGGACTGCTCCGGTGCCGGGGCGGACTCCGTCGCCGTCGACTTGACGGTGCTGATCGCCGGCGTCGCGCCGTTCGCACCGTTGGTCAGCGCCAGCTCCTTCGGGGAGAGCACCGGCGGGCGGGTGGACGGGGTGCGCCGCGAGGAGCCGGTCCACGCGGGCCGCGGCGGGCGCTTGACCACGGAGGCGAAGATCTCGGCGATCTCCTCCTTGCCCAGGGTCTCCTTCTCCAGCAGCGCGAGAACGAGGTTGTCGAGGATGTCGCGGTTCTCGACCAGGATCTCCCAGGCCTCGTTGTGCGCGTTCTCGATGAGCTTCTTGACTTCCTCGTCCACCAGCGCGGCGACCTCTTCCGAGTAGTCGCGCTGGTGCGCCATCTCACGGCCGAGGAACGGCTCGGTGTTGTCGCCGCCGAACTTGATGGCGCCCAGACGCTCGGTCATGCCGTACTGCGTGACCATCGCGCGGGCCGTGGCGGTGGCCTTCTCGATGTCGTTCGCGGCGCCCGTGGTCGGGTCGTGGAAGACCAGTTCCTCGGCCGCGCGGCCGCCCAGCATGTAGGCGAGCTGGTCGAGCATCTCGTTGCGCGTGGTGGAGTACTTGTCCTCGTCCGGCAGGACCATGGTGTAGCCGAGGGCCCGGCCGCGCGACAGGATGGTGATCTTGTGTACCGGGTCGGAGTTCGGCGAGGCCGCCGCGACCAGGGCGTGTCCGCCCTCGTGGTACGCGGTGATCTTCTTCTCCTTGTCCGACATGATCCGGGTCCGCTTCTGCGGGCCCGCGACCACACGGTCGATCGCCTCGTCCAGCATGTGGTTGTCGATCAGCTTCTTGTCGCTGCGGGCCGTGAGCAGCGCCGCCTCGTTGAGCACGTTCGACAGGTCCGCGCCGGTGAAGCCGGGGGTGCGGCGGGCGACGGCGGCCAGGTCGACGTCGGGCGCGACCGGCTTGCCCTTCTGGTGGACCTTGAGGATCTCCAGACGGCCCTGCATGTCGGGGCGGTCGACCGCGATCTGGCGGTCGAAGCGGCCGGGACGCAGAAGGGCCGGGTCGAGGATGTCGGGCCGGTTGGTGGCGGCGATCAGGATGACGCCGCCCTTGACGTCGAAGCCGTCCATCTCGACGAGCAGCTGGTTCAGCGTCTGCTCGCGCTCGTCATGACCGCCGCCGAGGCCGGCGCCGCGGTGACGGCCGACGGCGTCGATCTCGTCGACGAAGACGATGGCCGGGGCGTTCGCCTTGGCCTGCTCGAACAGGTCACGGACCCGGGAGGCACCGACACCGACGAACATCTCGACGAAGTCGGAACCGGAGATCGAGTAGAACGGGACGCCCGCCTCGCCCGCCACGGCACGCGCGAGCAGCGTCTTGCCGGTGCCGGGCGGGCCGTACAGCAGCACACCCTTGGGGATCTTGGCACCGACGGCCTGGAACTTGGCCGGCTCCTGCAGGAACTCCTTGATCTCGTGGAGCTCCTCGACGGCCTCGTCCGCGCCGGCGACGTCCGTGAACGTCGTCTTCGGGGTGTCCTTGGTGATGAGCTTGGCCTTGGACTTCCCGAAGTTCATCACCCGGGAGCCGCCGCCCTGCATCTGGTTCATCAGGAACAGGAAGACGACCACGATGAGGACGAAGGGCAGAAGGGAGAGCAGGACGCCGAGGAACGGGTTCTGCTTGGACGGCGAGACCGTGTAGCCCTTCGGGATCTGCTTGTTCTGGTACTTGTCCTGCAGCGTGTTGGCGATGGTCACGCCCTGGTCGCCGATGTAGCTCGCCTGGATCTTCGAGCTGCCGTTGACCTTCACACCGTCCTTGAGCTCGACCTTCACGGTCTGCTCGTCACCGGTGGTGAGCTTGGCCGACTCGACCCTGTTGTCATTGATCGCCGCAACGACCTGGCCGGTGTCCACCGTCTTGTAGCCGCCGGACGAGCCGACGACCTGCATCAACACGACCACGGCAAGGACGGCCAGCACGATCCACATGACCGGCCCACGGAAGTATCGCTTCACGTCCATCCATACGGAGCGGTGCCGCCCCGTCCCTCCTGCCACAGTTAGTTTGATAAAGACAGTTCTTCTGACGGTACCCCAGCATTGTCACCCGAAGCGGTACGGGCCGGCTGGGATTCCCGTCTGCATGCTTCAACGGCGCGGGACCCGCGAGGGTTCCCGATCACCGCTCGGGGCTCGGCCCCTCGGGGTTCAGCCGCCGTAGACGTGGGGCGCGAGCGTGCCGACGAACGGCAGGTTGCGGTACTTCTCGGCGTAGTCGAGGCCGTAGCCGACGACGAACTCGTTGGGGATGTCGAAGCCGACCCACTCCACGTCGATGGCGACCTTGGCGGCCTCGGGCTTGCGCAGCAGCGTGCACACCTTGAGCGACGCCGGCTCGCGCGAGCCGAGGTTGGAGATCAGCCAGGACAGGGTCAGCCCGGAGTCGATGATGTCCTCGACGATCAGGACGTGCTTGCCCTTGATGTCGGTGTCGAGGTCCTTCAGGATCCGCACCACGCCGGAGGACTGGGTGCCCGCGCCGTAGGAGGACACGGCCATCCAGTCCATGGTGACGGGGGTGGACAGCGCCCGGGCGAGGTCGGCCATGACCATCACCGCGCCCTTGAGAACACCGACGATCAGCAGGTCCTTGCCTGCGTACTCCGCGTCGATCTTCGCGGCCAGCTCGGCCAGCTTCGCGTCGATCTCTTCCTTGGTGATGAGCACCCGCTGGAGGTCGGCACCCATGTCTTTCGCGTCCACCCGCATCACTTTCGGTCGTCCTACCGGCTGTCCGGTCCCGCCCGGGGAGGACGGACCCGCCGCCTCCCCGGGGGGAGGCTTCTCAGCCTTGCCGAATCACCAGTCTGCCACCCTGCCGCTGGACGACGACCTTGCCGGGGAGGTTGATGGCTCCCTGACCGCGCCAGCCGGTGATCAGCCGGTCGACTTCCTCGATGTGGCGGGCGAACAGGGAACCGGCCGGGGCGCCGGCCTCGATGGCGGCCCGGCGCAGGATGCGGCGGCGTACGGCGGGCGGCAGGGCGTACAGCTTGGCGCACTCGAGGCCGCCGGCCGCGTCGACGACGGCGGACTCGGCCTGGCGGGCCCAGGCGTCGAGCGCGTCGGCGTCGTCGCGGGAGAGCTGGGCGGTGCGGGCGAGGGCCTCGACGACGCCCTTGCCGAGCGCCTTCTCCAGCGCGGGCAGGCCTTCGTGGCGGAGCCGGGAGCGGGTGTAGGCGGGGTCGGCGTTGTGGGGGTCGTCCCAGACGGGGAGGGACTGGACCATGCACGCCTTGCGCGCGGTCTGCCGGTCGAGGTGCAGGAAGGGACGCCGGTAACGGCCGCCGGCCCCCGAGACCGCGGCCATCCCGGACAGGGAGCGGATGCCGGAGCCCCGGGCGAGGCCCAGCAGGACGGTTTCCGCCTGGTCGTCCCGGGTGTGGCCGAGCAGGACGGCGGCGGCACCGTGGCGTTCGGCGGCGGCGTCGAGGGCGGCGTAGCGGGCGTCGCGGGCGGCGGCCTCCGGGCCCACGCGCCGTCCGGCGCCGCCGGTGTAGGAAGCGCCGTGCGCCGCTTTCTCGGAGGTGCTGCCTACGGTCACGGCGACGGCCTCGACCGGGTCGAGGCCGAGTTCGCGCAGGCGCAGGGCGACCTCTTCGGCGCGCAGGCCGGAGCCGGGCTGCAGGCCGTGGTCGACGGTGACGCCGCCGGCGCGGACGCCGAGCTTGGGCGCCTCGAACGCGAGGGCGGAGGCGAGCGCCATGGAGTCGGCGCCGCCGGAGCAGGCGACGAGGACGAGCGGCGGCGACGGGCTGGGGGGCGGGGCCGTGTCGTGGGCGCGTGCGTTGTGCGGGCTTGCGTCGTGTGGGGGTGCGCTGAGCGGGCTCGTGTCGCGCGCGTGTGCGTCGTGGACGCGTCCGTCACGCGGGCGTACCGCGCGGGCGCCGGGCTCGCCGCGGGCGGGCTCCGACATCGAGAACGCACGGGGGACGGCGGACGCGTCGGACGGCTCGGTGCCGCCCGGGACGGTGGTCCGCTCGATGAGGATGTCGTGGAGGACGCGGCGTACCGCCAGGCGTATCGCCGCGACCGCAGGATGGGGACCCATGTCCGGTTCCCTTCACGGAAGTCTTCGGGGGGTGAGCCCGATATCGGTCACTCTCGGTACGTAGATGGTGACAGAAACGGGCCGGTGCCCCGAGCATCGCACGCCTACGCCTGCTGTACGGTCCCTCGGACGGGTGATTGGCGGGGCGTTCGCCTGCCATCGGCCGGATTCGATTCACCCCGTCGCCACGCTTCCCCCTACTCGGCCCTGCGGTGCACCCGCGCGATCCAGTCCGCCGGTTTGGCGATCTCCGCCTTGGTGGGGAGGGTGTTCGGCGAGGTCCACACACGGTTGAAGCCGTCCATGCCCACCTCGTCGACGACCGCGCGGACGAACCGCTCGCCGTCGCGGTACTGGCGCAGCTTGGCGTCCAGGCCCAGCAGCTTGCGCAGGGCCATGTCCAGGCGCGAGGCGCTCCTGGCACGGCGCTGCTGGAACTTCTCGCGGATCTCGGCGACGCTCGCGACCACGTCGGGGCCGACGCCGTCCATCACGAAGTCGGCGTGCCCCTCCAGCAGCGACATCACCGCGGTGAGGCGGCCGAGGATCTCCCGCTGGGCCGGCGTCTGCACCAGTTCCACCAGGGACCGGCCCTCGTCGCCCTGCTCGCCCTCGGGGCGGCCGCCGACGAGCGACTGCGCGGCGTCCCGGATGCGCTCCAGGACGGCCATGGGGTCGACGTCGGTCTCCGCGAGGAAAGACTGGATCTCGCCCTCGAGGTGGGCGCGCAGCCAGGGCACCGCCGTGAACTGTGTGCGGTGCGTCTCCTCGTGCAGGCAGACCCAGAGGCGGAAGTCGTGGGGCTCGACGTCCAGCTCGCGCTCCACGTGGACGATGTTCGGCGCCACCAGCAGGAGCCGGCCGCCGCCGTTCGCGCCGGCGGGCAGGTCGCCGGTGGCCGGGGCGAAGGTCTCGTACTGGCCGAGGACGCGGGAGGCCAGGAACGACAGGAGCATGCCCAGCTCCACGCCGGTCACCTTGCCGCCGATGGTGCCGAGGACCGCGCCGCCGGCCGTTCCGCTGCGTCGCTCCTGCATCTTGCCGAGCAGGGGTTTGAGGATCTCGCGGAAGCCCGCGACGTTGGCGCGGACCCAGCCGGGGCGGTCGACGACCAGGACGGGGGTGTCGTGGGTCTCGTCGGTGCCCAGACGGGTGAAGCCCCGGACGTGCTCCTCCGAGGACTTGGCATGCCGGCGCAGTTCCGCGACCACGGCCCGGGCCTCGTCGCGGCTCACCTCGGGGCCCGGCCGTACCAGGCGGGTCGCGGTCGCGACCGCGAGATTCCAGTCGACCATCCCGGGAGATGCGGCACCACCGATGCTCGTCATGCGTCAACGGTACGTGAGCGCTGCCGCTTGGGGCAGGCGTGAGCCTCCGGCTCGGGGTACGTGCGTTCGTCCGGGGCCGGGGGTGGGTCGGGGGGTGGCGGGGGCGGGCGTGGGGGCGCTTCGGGTGGTTGGGCTGCCGGGGGTGCGGGGCGCGCTTGGGCTGCCGGGGGTGCGTGGCTCGGGCTGCCGGGGGTGCGTTCGGCTGGGTGGGTGGGGGCGTTGCGCGTTCGGTGTGCCGGGGCCGGGTTGGCGGGCGGGGCCGCTTGTGCGGGCGGGCCGCGAGTGCGGGCGGGTTGGGGCCGCGGGTGCGGGCAGGTTGGGGTCGCGTGTGCGGGGCCGCGGGTGCGGGCGGGGGGCCGCGAGTGCGGGCGGGGGGTGGGGCGGGGCCGCGCCGGGGGGTGCCCGTCCTCGGACCGGCGCGAACGAGGTTTCTCAGCAGCGCTGGCGTGCTCGCTCATCTCCAGGCGGCGGTT
>NZ_JBSFNN010000034.1:0-66166 GCF_053587115.1 Streptomyces sp. NPDC003697 | reverse complement strand
GCCCGGTTACATTCCGAACCCGGAAGCTAAGCCTTACAGCGCCGATGGTACTGCAGGGGGGACCCTGTGGGAGAGTAGGACGCCGCCGAACAATTATTCAAAAGGGTTGGACCCCGAACTTCGGTTCTGGGTCCAACCCTTTTTTGTTGCCATGAGCCGCGCCGCTCGCCGTGACCGAGGCCGGGCCGGCAGGGCCCACGGAGGCTGCCTCCGCCGACGTTCTGATTCGGCGGCGTGACGGCCGGTTGGTGGTTGGGAGCACGGCTGTGTTCGGGGTATGATCTACTTCGTTGCCGCGAGGGAAACCTCGAAAAGCGACCGGCCCCTATAGCTCAGTCGGCAGAGCGTCTCCATGGTAAGGAGAAGGTCAACGGTTCGATTCCGTTTGGGGGCTCCAGCAGAAAGGCCCCGCCCTTCCGGGCGGGGCCTTTCGCGTTCTCCCGCTCAGTCCGTCATGAGCTCCGGAACCCGCATCGCCAGGATCGCCATGTCGTCGGACGGCGCGTCCGACGCGAAGCGCTCCACGGCACGCATGATGCGGGCAGCCACGGCGCCGGCCGTCAGGCCCGTGCAGGTGGTCAGGACGTCCGCGAGACCGTCGTCGCCGAGCATCCTGGTGCCCTCACGGCGTTCGGTGACGCCGTCCGTGACACACAGCAGAACGTCCCCAGGGTCGAGCGTGACGGTCTGCTCGTACAGCTCCAGGTCGTCCATGACGCCGAGCAGCGGCTGGGGGTCGGCGGCCGGCTCCACCGTGCCGTCCTGGCGCAGGCGCAGCGGCAGCGGGTGGCCGGCGCAGACCACCTTCAGCAGTGCGCTGCCGTCCTCCTGCGGCCACAGTTCGCCGTACAGCAGGGTCAGGAAGCGGCTGCGGGCGCCCTCGTCGAGGATCGCGGCGTTCAGGCGCTGCAGCACCGCCGGGCCGCCGAAGCCCTCGCGGGCCAGGAGCCTGAGCGCGTGGCGGGCCAGGCCGGTGACCGCCGCCGCCTCCGGGCCCGTCCCGCAGACGTCGCCGATGGCGAAGCCGTAGGCGCCGTCGCGGATGGGGAACAGGTCGTAGAAGTCGCCGCCGACCTCGTTGCCCTCGCCGGCCGCGCGGTAGATGACCTCGACCTCGACGCCGTCGATGTCGGGCAGGCCGGGCGGAAGGAGGCTGCGCTGGAGCGACTGGCTGATGGCCGTGCGCTCCGAGTACAGGCGGGCGTTGTCCAGGGCGAGCGCGGCGCGGCGGCTGAGGTCCTCGGCCAGTTCCAGGATCTCCTGGCGGAAGTGCTCGTCGGCGGGCTTGCCCAGGGTCAGCATGCCGATGACGCGGTTGCGGGCAACCAGCGGCAGGACCACCGCCTCGCCGCCGACCGCGGCGGCGGTGGCGAGGGTGGGGCCGATGGTCGTGCCGACCCGCTGGGGTGAGTCGCCCAGGCCGAGACTGCGCATGGAGGTGCGCAGCGCCGCCTGATGGGCCGCCTCGCCGGGGGCCGCCCAGACCCGGGCGCCCGGGGTCGGTACCGGGTCCGGCGGGTCGATCCGCGACAGGAGGGCCTTGATGCCGTCGATCAGTTCCTCGTCCTCGTGCAGGACGTACGAGAGGTACGGCTCGGACGCCTGGTCGGCGATCGTGTAGACGGCGCACCAGGTGGCCAGGGTGGGGACCGTCATCTGGGCCATCAGGGCGAGGGTCTGGTCGCGGTCCAGGGTGCCGGCCAGCAGGTCCGAGGCCTCGACCAGGAAGCTCAGGGAGCCGCGGCGCAGACGCTCCAGTTCGCCGAGGCGTGCCGACTCCACGGCCAGGGCGATCCGGTCGGCGGCGAACTGCAGCCGCAGCGCCTCCTCGTTGGAGTACCGGCCGGGGGCCTCCGCGGCGACGCCGAGGGAACCGGTGAGGCGGCCCTCCACCTTCAGCGGGACGGTGACGACCGAGCGCATGCCGGTGCCGTTGAGGAGGGGAACGGCGCCGTTGACGGCGGTGAGGTCGTCGTGGACGGCCGGCATGCGGGCGGAGCCGTAGCGGCCGGAACCCGCCTCGACGGGGACCCGGGCGAAGCGCTGGCGGGCGGAGGGCAGTCCGGTGGAGGCCCGGACCTCCAGTTCCGTTTCGTCGTCGGTGGCCAGCAGGAGGAAGGCGGCGTCGCCGTCGAGCATGTCGCGGGCGCGTTCCACCGTGCGCTGGAGGAGGCCGTCGAGGTCGTCGGGGGGCGGGGAGCCGATGAAGACCTCGAAGGGATCGGCGCCGGAGCCGTCGGCGGAGGTGCCCGCGTCGGAGGAGGCAGGGACGCGCAACGGTGTCTGCAGGACGGCCCGTTCGTGGTCGCCGACCAGCAGGCAGACGGTGGACGGCTCGCCGTCGGTGTCGCGGACGCGCAGATGGGAGGCGTACACGGGGATGACGCGGCCGTGGGCGCCGCGGATGCCGTAGCTTCCCTCCCACCGGGAG
Source organism: Streptomyces sp. NPDC003697 (assembly GCF_053587115.1). Lineage (NCBI taxonomy): Bacteria > Bacillati > Actinomycetota > Actinomycetes > Kitasatosporales > Streptomycetaceae > Streptomyces > Streptomyces sp. NPDC003697. The sequence goes on along the minus strand of NZ_JBSFNN010000034.1, from coordinate 63,735 downwards.
AGCCGGAGCGCCTCGGCGATGCCGGTACCGGTGCCCGGGGTGTGGGGCCAGGCCGCGAGGTCGGTGAGCGGCTTGCCCGTGACCTGCTCGGCGGGGTAGCCGAACAGGTCTTCGGCGTCTTCGTTCCAGGCCGTGATGGAGCCGCTCCGGTCGATCTGCACGACGGCGACGCGGACCCGGCCGTCGGTGACGGGCAGGAGGGCGGTGGGCAGGGCGGGGCCGGCGGCGCGGGTGCCGACCGGCCGCTCGGGCAGGTCGAGCTGGAACCAGACGCTCTTGTGGGTGGGCGTGTACTCCACGCCCCAGTGGCGGGCCAGTGCCGCGCACAGTTGCAGGCCGCGGCCGCCCTCGCTGTCGGGGCTGCCCATGTTGACGGCGGTGGACTGCACGGGGAGCTCACGCTCGGGGTAGCGGTCGGACACCTCGATCCGTACCGCTTCGTCGCTGCGCAGGCAGGCCACGTCGGCGGCGGTGCCGGCGTGGACGACGGCGTTGGTGACCAGTTCGCTGGTGAGCACCACGGCGTCGTCGACGATGTCGCCGAACCCCCACCCCTGGAGGGTGTCGCGGACGAAGGACCGGGCGGTGGCGACCGATCGTCCGACGGGCTCGAAGCTGGCGGCCGCGCGCGCGGTGATCACAGAACTCCTCGTCCGGTTGTCGACGTGCTCGCCCGAGGGGCCGCCCGGGTCGTGGCGCTGCTCCGGCAGCTGCGAACCCTTCGGCTGTGGCTCGGGGGTCTGCCCCCCGGCGATCACTCCGGTGGTCATGTGTGCGGCCGCCTCCGATGCCCGCTCGTTCCGTGCCACCGCCCAGGCCGGACGGACCGGCGCGGCTGGACAGCCCCGTGCAAGGTTATCTACCTTCGCCATCCGTGCGGATGCCGGTCGCCAGTGTTTCCGCCCAGAGGGTGTGCGGACGATGTGCGAAGCTGCCGAACTGTTATGGCCTGGTTCGGCAGGGGTGAAACACTGGGCAGGCTCCCGGTGACGATCCGGGCAGGCTGAGTGAGCTCCGGCGGCGGAGGGCAGCAGCCCTACGTGCAGTCCGACGGCACCGGCGGGCATGCGCGGCAGCGACCGGTACGTCGGGCAGGAGTACCGCTCAGCCAAGCAGTGATGGTCGAGCCCCGCGGGAGGGACACAGTGGAGTCTGGCGCAGCGGCGCGTGGCACGAAGACGCGCGCGAAAGGCGGACAGTCCCCGAGCAACCAGCGTGCGCCGCGGAACGGCACCACCGTGGTCGACACGGCGTCGCTGAACCGCCTGCTGGCCGCTCTCGTGTCGATGCGCGACGGCAACTTCCGCAAACGGCTGACGGTGGCCGGGGACGGCGAGCTGGCGGAGATCGCGGCGGTCTTCAACGAGGTGGCCGACCGCAATCTGCACCTGACCGGGGAACTGGCGCGGGTGCGTCGCGTGGTGGGCCGTGAGGGCAAGCTGACCGAGCGTCTGGAGACCGGCGCCTGCGAGGGGTCCTGGGCGGCCGCGGTGGACAACGCCAACGCGCTCGTGGACGACCTGGTGCGGCCCGTCTCCGAGGTGGGCCGGGTGCTGTCCGCGGTCGCCGAGGGTGATCTGTCGCCCCGGATGGAGCTGCGGACGCAGGCGCCGGAGGGGGCCGGGCATCCGCTGCGCGGGGAGTTCCTGAAAGTCGGGCGGACGGTGAACAACCTGGTCGACCAGCTGTCGACGTTCACCGACGAGGTCACGCGGGTGGCCAGTGAGGTGGGCACCGAGGGCAAGCTGGGCGGTCAGGCCCGGGTACGCGGCATGTCGGGTTCGTGGAAGGACCTGACGGACTCGGTCAACACGATGGCCTACCGGCTGACCGCGCAGGTGCGGGACATCGCGCTGGTGACCACGGCGGTGGCCAAGGGTGATCTGTCGCGCAAGGTGACCGTGCACGTCGCCGGCGAGATGCTGGAGCTGAAGAACACCGTCAACACGATGGTCGACCAGCTGTCCGCGTTCTCCTCGGAGGTGACGCGGGTCGCCCGTGAGGTGGGCACCGACGGCATCCTCGGCGGTCAGGCGCACGTCCCGGGCGTGGGGGGCACCTGGAAGGAGCTCACCGACTCGGTGAACCTGATGGCGGGCAACCTGACCGCCCAGGTGCGCGGCATCGCCCAGGTCACCACCGCCGTCGCCAACGGTGACCTCTCGCAGAAGGTTACGGTGCCGGCGCGCGGCGAGGTCGCGCAGCTCGCCGAGACGATCAACCAGATGACCGAGACGCTGCGGATCTTCGCGGACGAGGTCACCCGCGTGGCGAACGAGGTGGGCGCCGAGGGCCGGCTGGGCGGGCAGGCGAACGTGCCGGGCGCGGCGGGGACGTGGAAGGACCTGACGGACTCCGTCAACACGGTCTTCCGGAACCTCACCACGCAGGTGCGGGACATCGCGGCGGTGACGACGGCCGTGGCCAACGGCGATCTGTCGCAGAAGGTCACCGTCGACGTGGCCGGCGAGATGCTGGAGCTGAAGAACACCGTCAACGGCATGGTCGACCAGCTGTCGTCGTTCGGTGCCGAGGTCACGCGCGTGGCGCGGGAGATCGGTGTCGAGGGCGAGCTGGGCGGGCAGGCGCAGGTGGCGGGCGCGGCGGGGACGTGGAAGGACCTGACGGACTCCGTCAACACGGCGTTCCGCAACCTCACCGGCCAGGTGCGCAACATCGCGCAGGTGACGACGGCCGTGGCCAACGGCGACCTGTCGCAGAAGGTCACGGTGGACGTCTCCGGCGAGATGCTCCAGCTGAAGAACACCGTGAACACGATGGTGGACCAGCTGTCGTCCTTCGCCGACCAGGTCACCCGGATGGCGCGGGACGTGGGCACCGAGGGCCGCCTGGGCGGTCAGGCCCGCGTGGACGGTGTGTCGGGGACGTGGAAGGAGCTCACGGACTCCGTCAACTTCATGGCGGGCAACCTGACCTCGCAGGTGCGGCAGATCGCCCAGGTGACGACGGCGGTGGCCCGCGGTGACCTCTCGCAGAAGATCGACGTCGACGCGCGTGGCGAGATCCTGGAGCTGAAGAACACCATCAACACGATGGTCGACCAGCTGTCCGCCTTCGCCGACCAGGTGACGCGGGTCGCCCGTGAGGTGGGCACGGAGGGCCGTCTCGGCGGTCAGGCGCAGGTGCCCGGCGTCGCCGGCGTGTGGCGGGACCTGACGGACTCCGTGAACGGCATGGCGGGCAACCTCACCGCGCAGGTCCGCAACATCGCCCAGGTCGCCACCGCCGTGGCGCGCGGTGATCTCTCCCAGAAGATCACCGTGGACGCGCGCGGGGAGATCCTGGAGCTGAAGAACACCCTCAACACGATGGTGGACCAGCTCTCGTCGTTCGCCCAGGAGGTCACCCGGGTGGCCCGGGAGGTGGGCACGGAGGGCATCCTCGGCGGGCAGGCGGAGGTGCAGGGCGTCTCCGGCACGTGGAAGGACCTGACGCAGTCCGTCAACTTCATGGCGAACAACCTGACCATCCAGGTCCGCAACATCGCCGAGGTCACCACGGCGGTCGCCAAGGGCGACCTGTCGAAGAAGATCACCGTGGACGCCAAGGGCGAGATCCTCGAACTGGTCACCACGGTGAACACGATGGTGGACCAGCTGTCGTCGTTCGCCGAGCAGGTCACCCGGGTCGCGCGCGAGGTGGGCACGGAGGGCATCCTCGGCGGCCAGGCGCACGTGCCCGGGGTCACGGGCATCTGGAAGGACCTCAGCGACAACGTCAACCTGATGGCCAACAACCTGACCATGCAGGTGCGCAACATCTCCCAGGTCGCGGCGGCGGTCGCCAACGGCGACCTGACGCGGACGGTGACGATCGAGGCGCGCGGTGAGGTGGCGCAGCTCGCCGACACCTTCAACACCATGGTGAAGACGCTGAGTTCGTTCGCCGACCAGGTCACCAAGGTGGCCCGCGAGGTGGGCACGGACGGCATCCTCGGCGGTCAGGCGTACGTCCCGGGTGTGGCGGGCACCTGGAAGGACCTCACCGAGTCGGTGAACCAGATGGCGTCCAACCTGACCGGTCAGGTGCGCAACATCGCCATGGTCACCACCGCCATCGCCAAGGGCGATCTGACGAAGAAGATCGACATCGACGCGCGCGGGGAGATCCTGGAGCTGAAGACCACCATCAACACGATGGTGGACCAGCTGTCCTCGTTCGCCGAGGAGGTCACCCGCGTGGCCCGTGAGGTGGGCACGGAGGGGCAGCTCGGCGGCCAGGCGCGGGTGCGGGACGTCGACGGCACCTGGCGGGACCTGACGGAGTCCGTGAACGAGATGGCCGGGAACCTGACCCGGCAGGTGCGCGCCATCGCGCGGGTGGCGACCGCGGTGACCCGCGGCGACCTGAACCTGAAGATCGACGTCGATGCGTCCGGCGAGATCCAGGAACTGCAGGACTACATCAACAAGATGATCGCCAACCTGCGCGACACCACGATCGCCAACAAGGAGCAGGACTGGCTCAAGGGCAACCTGGCCCGTATCTCCGCGCTGATGCAGGGCCGCCGGGACCTGGAGGACGTGGCCTCGCTGATCATGAGCGAACTGACCCCGGTGGTCTCCGCGCAGCACGGGGCGTTCTTCGTGGCGGTGCCGCTCATGGACGGCCGGGACCTGGCCGCCGAGGGCGACGACCGGTACGAGCTGCGGATGCTCGGCTCGTACGGCTACTCGATGGGGTCGATGCCGACGTCGTTCCGGCCGGGTGAGGCGCTCATCGGCACCGCCGCCGAGGAGAAGCGCACGATCCTGGTCGAGAACGCGCCCAGCGGCTACCTGAAGATCTCCTCCGGGCTCGGCGAGGCGCCGCCCGCGCAGGTGATCGTGCTGCCGGTGCTGTTCGAGGGGACCGTGCTCGGGGTCATCGAGCTGGCGTCGTTCACGCCGTTCACGCAGATCCAGAAGGACTTCCTGAACCAGATCGCGGAGATGATCGCCACCAGCGTCAACACGATCTCCGTCAACACCAAGACGGAGCAGCTGCTGAAGCAGTCGCAGGAGCTGACCGAGCAGCTGCGGCTGCGCTCGGAGGAGCTGGAGCAGCGGCAGAAGGCGCTGCAGGCGTCCAACGCCGAACTGGAGGAGAAGGCCGAACTGCTGGCCCAGCAGAACCGCGACATCGAGGCCAAGAACTCCGAGATCGAGGAGGCGCGGCAGGTACTGGAGGAACGCGCGGAGCAGCTCGCGGTGTCCATGCGCTACCGCAGCGAGTTCCTGGCCAACATGTCGCACGAGCTGCGCACGCCGCTGAACTCGCTGCTGATCCTGGCCAAGCTGCTCGCCGACAACGCCGAGGGCAACCTTTCGCCGAAGCAGGTGGAGTTCGCCGAGACGATCCACGGGGCGGGATCGGACCTGCTGCAGCTGATCAACGACATCCTGGACCTGTCGAAGGTCGAGGCGGGCAAGATGGACGTCTCCCCGACGCGTATCGCGCTCGTCCAGCTCATCGACTACGTCGAGGCCACGTTCCGGCCGCTGACCGCGGAGAAGGGCCTGGACCTGTCGGTGCGGGTGTCGCCGGAGCTGCCCGCCACCCTGCACACCGACGAGCAGCGGCTGCTGCAGGTGCTGCGCAACCTGCTGTCCAACGCGGTGAAGTTCACCGACTCCGGGTCCGTGGAGCTGGTCATCCGGCCGGCGCGGGACGACGTCCCGCAGGCCATCCGGGAGCAGTTGCTGGAGGCCGGTTCGCTGACCGACCCGGACGCACCGCTGATCGCGTTCTCGGTCACCGACACCGGCATCGGCATCGCGGCGAGCAAGATGCGGGTGATCTTCGAGGCGTTCAAGCAGGCCGACGGCACCACGAGCCGCAAGTACGGCGGGACGGGCCTGGGGCTGTCCATCTCGCGGGAGATCGCCCAGCTGCTCGGCGGTGAGATCCACGCGCAGAGCGAACCGGGTCGCGGCTCGACGTTCACGCTGTACCTCCCGCTGCACCCGGGGGAGCTGCCGCCGCAGGGCTACCAGCAGCCGCCGTCCTCCCTGGGCGCCGACGAGTTGCTCGCCGCCGCGGAGTCCTCGGGAGCCGAGGCGTCGGAGCTGTCCGCCGCGGAGATCGAGACCCCGGCCGAGGTGAAGTCGTACCAGGAGACCCAGAACGGTCCGGCCGCGCTCTTCCGGCGCCGCCGCCGGGCCCTGCCGTCGGCCGGCCGGCGGCCCGCGCAGCCGGGGTCGGCGGTGCGGGAGCCCTGGGCGGCAGGGGAGCAGGAGGCGGCGCAGCGGGGGCACCGGGACATCCGGTTCGGCGGTGCGAAGGTGCTGATCGTCGACGACGACATCCGCAACGTCTTCGCTCTGACCAGCGTGCTGGAGCAGCACGGCCTGTCGGTGCTGTACGCGGAGAACGGCCGTGAGGGCATCGAGGTCCTGGAGCAGCACGACGACGTCGCGGTCGTCCTGATGGACATCATGATGCCGGAGATGGACGGATACGCGACGACCACGGCGATCCGGCGGATGCCGCAGTTCGCCGGGCTGCCGATCATCGCGCTGACCGCCAAGGCGATGAAGGGCGACCGGGAGAAGGCGATCGAGTCGGGCGCCTCCGACTACGTCACCAAGCCCGTCGACCCGGACCATCTGCTCATGGTGATGGAGCAGTGGATGCGGCAGGAGTGAGGAAGGGGTCCGGGGCCCTGGGAGGGGCCTCGGCGGGGCCCTTCCGGGGTGGGGCTCCGGCAGGGTTTCGGAGAGGTCTCTCCGGGGCGGCCGGCGGCCCTGTCCCGAGCCGTCGCCCCGGCGGTCGCGCCGTCCGGACGCCGGCCTCGGACGATCCGGAAGGACCGGGAATGCCGATCGTTTGTGTGCAGTTGCCGAGTGAATATGGCCGAGGCTGTGCGCGAGTACGGTGCGAAGCCGTGTAGAACGACGGGATTCGGGGAACTTTCAGGTCTCCCGCTGCGTTTCCTCTACGTGCACAGTGACATCGCAGTGACAGGGTGTGGCGACGAGCGGGGTACGGCTACGATGACCGGCACAAGGACGGACGACGCAAGGGAGTCGTCCGCTGGGGCGGCACCCGCAAGTGTCGCCCCGGTTCCTGCGGACAGGGGCGGCCCCAAGCCGGGGCGAGGAGGGCGGGCCATGGTGCAGAAGGCCAAGATCCTCCTGGTCGATGACCGGCCGGAGAATCTGTTGGCGCTGGAGGCCATCCTCTCTGCGCTGGATCAGACACTGGTGCGGGCATCGTCCGGGGAGGAAGCGCTCAAGGCGCTGCTCACGGACGACTTCGCGGTGATTCTGCTGGACGTCCAGATGCCGGGCATGGACGGATTCGAGACGGCCGCCCACATCAAGCGGCGGGAGCGGACCCGGGACATCCCGATCATCTTCCTCACCGCGATCAACCACGGTCCCCACCACACCTTCCGGGGCTACGCGGCCGGCGCGGTGGACTACATCTCCAAGCCGTTCGATCCGTGGGTGCTGCGTGCGAAGGTCTCGGTCTTCGTGGACCTGTACATGAAGAACTGCCAGCTGAGGGAGCAGGCGGCCCTGCTGCGGCTGCAACTGGAGGGCGGCGGCAAGGGCGGCGTCGGCGAGGGCAAGGAGTCGGCCGGCCTGCTCGCCGAGCTCTCCGCCCGGCTGGCGGCCGTCGAGGAGCAGGCCGAGGCGCTGTCCAAGCAGCTGGACGACGAGTCGGCGGACGCGGCCGCGGTCGCCACCGCCGCGCACCTGGAACGCAAACTCACCGGGCTGCGGCGGGCGCTGGACGCGCTCGAGCCGGGCGCCGGCAACGCCCCCTCCTCCGTTCCCTCCCAGAACTGACGCCCCGCCGTCCGGCGTTGACGCCCGCGCCGCGGGCCGCGCGGCCGTCGGCCCCTCCGTGACGAAGCGTGATCCGTCGGGTCCTCGACAGGACGCGGGCGTGAGACGGCGTCAGTTCCGTGGTGTCGCACCGGCGACACGAACGGGTGAAGCATGGCGCACACGTGTCCAGAGTGGCCCGCACCGGTAATCTCACATCCATGGCCTCACGTCCCTCCGCAGCCAAGAAGCCGCCCGCGAAGAAGGCGGCCGCTCCCGCGAAGGCTCCGGCGAAGAAGGCCGCTGCGAAGACGGCCCCCTCCAGGAAGGCACCCGCCCGGAAGGCCGCGGTGAAAAGGCCCGCGCCCAGGCCGGCGCCGAGCCCGACCGGTGGCCTCTACCGACTCGTACGCGCCCTCTGGCTCGGCCTCGCGCACGCCGTCGGCGCCGTCTTCAGGGGCATAGGGCAGGGCGCGAGGAATCTCGACCCGGCGCACCGCAAGGACGGCGTCGCGCTGCTGCTGCTGGCCCTCGCCCTGATCGTGGCCGCCGGCACCTGGGCCGACCTGCGCGGCCCCGTGGGTGAACTGGTCGAGATCCTGGTGACCGGTGCCTTCGGACGGCTGGACCTGCTCGCGCCGATCCTGCTCGGGGTGGTCGCCGTGCGTTTCATCCGGCACCCCGAGCAGCCCGAGGCCAACGGCCGTATCGTGATCGGCCTGTCCGCGCTGGTGATCGGCGTCCTCGGCCAGGTCCACATCGCCTGCGGCGCGCCCGCCCGCAGCGACGGGATGCAGGCCATAAGGGACGCCGGCGGCCTCGTCGGCTGGGGCGCGGCCACCCCGCTGACGTACGCCATGGGCGAGATCCTCGCCGTGCCGCTGCTCGTGCTGCTCACCGTCTTCGGCCTGCTGGTGGTCACCGCCACCCCGGTCAACGCGATCCCGCAGCGACTGCGGCTGCTCGGCGTGAGGCTGGGCCTCCTCCCGGACGCGGACGACGTACTGCCCGAGTACGGCGAGTACGTCGAGGACGGCCGGTACGACGAGCGCTACGACGACCAGTGGCGCGAAGCGGGGCCCGCGCGCCCCCGCAGGCGTCAGGACGCCCCGCAGGCCTACGACCCCGACGGCGCGGAGCGGGAGGCCCTCTCCAAGCGCCGTGGCCGCCCGCGGCGTTCGGCGGTGCCGCAGCCGGAGATGGACCGGCGGATGGACGCCGTGGACGTCGCCGCGGCCGCCGCCGCCTCGCTCGACGGAGCCGTTCTGCACGGCATGCCGCCGTCGCCGGTAGTCGCCGACCTCACCCAGGGCGTGAGCGCGGGCGACCGCGCGGAGACGACTCCCACGCCCGTCCCCGCCGCCCGCCCGGGCCGGCAGGACCCGGCGGCGCCGCCCGCGGCGGACACCGCCCCGCCCGTCCGCCCCCGCGGCGACACCGCCCCGGCACCCGTCGCCCAGCCCGGCAGGACGGTGACGGGGGTTCCCGACCTCACCAAGGAGCCACCCTCCGAGCCCCGAGAGCTGCCGGCGCGCGCCGAGCAGCTGCAGCTGTCCGGCGACATCACCTACGCGCTGCCCTCCCTGGACCTGCTGGAGCGCGGCGGGCCCGGGAAGGCGCGCAGCGCCGCCAACGACGCGATCGTGGCAGCGCTCACCACCGTCTTCACCGAGTTCAAGGTCGACGCCCGGGTCACCGGCTTCACCCGGGGCCCGACGGTCACGCGGTACGAGGTGGCGCTCGGCCCCGCCGTGAAGGTGGAGCGGATCACCGCTCTGACGAAGAACATCGCCTACGCCGTCGCCAGCCCGGACGTGCGGATCATCAGCCCGATCCCCGGCAAGTCCGCGGTCGGCATCGAGATCCCGAACACCGACCGGGAGATGGTCAACCTCGGCGACGTGCTGCGTCTGGCGCAGTCCGCGGAGGACGACGACCCGATGCTCGTCGCGTTCGGCAAGGACGTCGAGGGCGGCTATGTGATGCACTCACTGGCGAAGATGCCGCACATGCTGGTCGCCGGCGCCACCGGTTCCGGCAAGTCCTCGTGCATCAACTGCCTGATCACCTCGATCATGATGCGGGCCACGCCCGAGGACGTCCGGATGATCCTGGTCGACCCCAAGCGCGTCGAGCTCACCGCCTACGAGGGCATCCCGCACCTGATCACGCCGATCATCACCAACCCCAAGCGGGCCGCCGAGGCGCTGCAGTGGGTGGTGCGGGAGATGGACCTCAGGTACGACGACCTGGCGGCCTACGGCTACCGGCACATCGACGACTTCAACCGCGCGGTGCGCGAGGGCAAGGTCAGGCCCCCGGAGGGCAGCGAGCGGGAGCTGCAGCCCTACCCGTACCTGCTGGTGATCGTCGACGAGCTCGCGGACCTCATGATGGTCGCCCCGCGCGACGTCGAGGACGCGATCGTGCGCATCACGCAGCTCGCGCGCGCGGCGGGCATCCACCTGGTGCTCGCCACGCAGCGGCCCTCGGTCGACGTCGTCACCGGTCTGATCAAGGCCAACGTGCCCTCCCGGCTCGCCTTCGCCACCTCCTCGCTCGCCGACTCGCGGGTCATCCTGGACCAGCCCGGTGCCGAGAAGCTGATCGGCAAGGGCGACGGCCTGTTCCTGCCGATGGGCGCGAACAAGCCGGTGCGCATGCAGGGCGCGTTCGTGACCGAGGAGGAGGTCGCGGCCGTCGTCCGGCACTGCAAGGACCAGATGGCGCCGGTCTTCCGCGAGGACGTCGTCGTCGGCGGCAAGCAGAAGAAGGAGATCGACGAGGACATCGGCGACGACCTCGATCTGCTGTGCCAGGCGGCCGAGCTGGTCGTCTCCACGCAGTTCGGGTCGACGTCCATGCTCCAGCGCAAGCTGCGGGTGGGCTTCGCCAAGGCCGGCCGGCTGATGGACCTGATGGAGTCGCGCGGCATCGTCGGCCCCAGCGAGGGGTCCAAGGCGCGGGACGTCCTGGTGAAGCCCGACGACCTGGCCGGCGTGCTCGCGGTGTTGCGAGGGGAGTCGGAGGGGTAGCAGTACCGGGAGGGGACGCGCCCGTTCGGCGGATTGTCTTACTGCGGGCGGGTGGGTGGACCGTGATCCACCCGTTAGCCGACGGCGGGCAACCGTTTCCCTTGGGCATACGTCAAGTTGAGCGAAAGGTCGGAAGCCGGTCCCACCATGGGTTTCGGGTCCGGCCGGCCGTCGGTCTGCCCGGCCATTCCGACGGCGTACAAAGTCGTACCGCCGGGTCGCTCCACCCTCTGCCACCCCCCTAGACTGAACGTCCTGCACAGGCGGCTACACGCTCGAAAGGCGCCCCCGTGTCCATCGGCAACTCCCCTGAAGACGAGCGTCCGTTCGAAGACGTTCCCCAGGAAGCCCGCCCCTCCATCGGCCGCGCCCTGCGGCAGGCGCGCCTCGCCGCCGGGCTGACCGTCGACGACGTCAGCAGTGCCACTCGGGTCCGCATCGCCATCGTGCACGCCATCGAGGCCGACGACTTCGCCCCCTGCGGCGGGGACGTGTACGCCCGCGGGCACATCCGGACCCTGGCGCGAGCCGTCCACATCGATCCGGCCCCGCTGCTCGAGCAGTACGACGCCGAGCACGGCGGGCGCCCCGCCCCCACTCCCGCCGCCCCGATGTTCGAGGCGGAACGCATCCGCCCCGAACGGCGCGGGCCCAACTGGACCGCGGCCATGGTCGCCGCGATCGTCGCCGTGGTCGGCTTCGTCGGCTTCACGGCCTTCAAGGGCGGCGACGACGGCCGGACACAGATCGCCGAGGACGCCGCGCCCACGACCAGCAAGCCGGCCGCGCCGACGCCCGGCAGCAGCAAGCCCACCGACCAGAAGCCCGAACCGTCCGACAGCGCCATCGCCGCCGCTCCGCAGGACAAGGTGACCGTCCAGGTCAGCGCGCCCAACGGACAGAGCTGGATCTCGGCCAAGGACCACAACGGCCGGGTGCTGTTCGACGGGCTGCTGAAGAAGGGCGAGTCCAAGACCTTCCAGGACAGCGACAAGGTCAACCTGATCCTCGGCGACGCCGGCGCGATCCAGCTGTACGTCAACGGCAAGAAGATCGAGGACCAGTTCCAGCCCGGCTCCGTGGAACGCCTCACGTACACCAAGGGCGACCCGCAGGTGGGGTAACCGCTCCCAACAGGCACGCAGCGACGGGGTTGGCCGTGTTCGGCCAACCCCGTCGGCGTGGGCCGTCGCCGGGACAAAGTAGTCTTGAGCCCATGCCTGAACGCCGTACCGTCGCACTGGTCACTCTTGGCTGCGCCCGTAACGAGGTGGACTCGGAGGAGCTCGCAGGCCGTTTGGAGGCGGACGGCTGGCACCTCGTGGAGGACGCCGCGGACGCGGACGTCGCCGTCGTCAACACCTGCGGCTTCGTGGAAGCCGCCAAGAAGGACTCCGTCGACGCCCTGCTGGAGGCGAACGACCTCAAGGGGCACGGCAGAACACAGGCCGTCGTCGCCGTCGGCTGCATGGCCGAGCGGTACGGCAAGGAACTGGCCGAGGCCCTCCCCGAGGCCGACGGCGTGCTCGGTTTCGACGACTACGCGGACATCTCCGACCGCCTGCAGACGATCCTCAGCGGCGGCATCCACGCCGCGCACACGCCGCGTGACCGGCGCAGGCTGCTGCCGATCAGCCCGGCCGAGCGGCAGGCCGCCACCGAGGTGGCCCTGCCCGGACACGGCGCCCCGGCGGACCTCCCCGAGGGCGTGGCCCCCCGGTCGGGCCCGCGCGCACCCCTGCGCCGCCGCCTGGACGGTTCCCCGGTCGCCTCGGTCAAGCTGGCTTCCGGCTGCGACCGGCGCTGCTCGTTCTGCGCCATCCCGTCTTTCCGCGGCTCCTTCATCTCCCGCCGTCCGAGCGACGTGCTGAACGAGACGCGGTGGCTGGCCGAGCAGGGCGTGAAGGAGATCATGCTGGTCTCCGAGAACAACACCTCCTACGGCAAGGACCTGGGCGACATCCGCCTGCTGGAGTCCCTGCTGCCCGAGCTCGCCGGCATCGACGGCATCGAGCGGGTCCGCGTCAGCTATCTCCAGCCGGCCGAGATGCGGCCGGGCCTGATCGACGTGCTGACCTCCACCCCCAAGGTCGCGCCCTACTTCGACCTGTCCTTCCAGCACTCCGCACCCGGCGTGCTGCGCGCCATGCGCCGGTTCGGCGACACCGACCGCTTTCTCGAACTGCTGGACACCATCCGCGCCAAGGCGCCCCAGGCGGGCGTCCGCTCCAACTTCATCGTCGGCTTCCCCGGCGAGAGCGAGGCCGACCTGGCCGAGCTGGAGCGCTTCCTGAACGGCGCGCGGCTGGACGCCATCGGCGTCTTCGGCTACTCCGACGAGGAGGGCACCGAGGCGGCGACCTACGACGGCAAGCTCGACGAGGACGTAGTGGCGGAGCGTCTGGCGCGGGTCTCCCGGCTGGCCGAGGAACTCGTCTCGCAGCGGGCCGAGGAGCGCGTCGGCGAGACCGTGCGTGTCCTCGTCGAGTCGGTCGACGACGAGGAGGGCGTCCACGGCCGTGCGGCGCACCAGGCCCCGGAGACGGACGGCCAGGTGCTGCTCACGAGCGGCGAGGGGCTCGGCGTGGGCCGTATCGTCGAGGCCAAGGTGGTCGGTACCGAAGGGGTCGACCTGGTGGCGGAGCCGCTGCCGGGCGCGTCCGCGTGGAGCGAGGAGGCGGGCAGATGACCGGAGTCCCGGCGTCCGCGGCGGGCGGCTCCTCCGGCGCGCGGGGGGCGCCCGCGGGGGCGGCTTCGAGCCGTGCGGACGCGGGTGGGACCTCCGGTCGCGCCGCCGGCGCGGTGTCCGGTGGCGCAGGCGCCGCGGTGCCGGGGGGCGTCGGTGCCGTGTCCGACGGGCCGGGCGGGGCCAGGCCGCCGCGCGGCGGGAAGATCGCGGCCGCGGCGGTCAACCAGGCCAGTGTGTGGAACGTCGCCAATCTGCTGACGATGCTCCGGCTGCTCCTCGTGCCGGGCTTCGTGATGCTGATGCTGGCCGACGGCGGCTACGACCCGGCGTGGCGCTCGCTGGCCTGGGCGGCCTTCGCCATCGCCATGATCACCGACCTGTTCGACGGCCATCTGGCGCGGACGTACGACCTGGTCACCGACTTCGGTAAGATCGCCGATCCCATCGCCGACAAGGCGATCATGGGAGCGGCGCTGATCTGCCTCTCCGGCCTGGGTGACCTGCCCTGGTGGGTGACCGCGGTGATCCTCGGCCGGGAACTCGGGATCACGCTGCTGCGCTTCCTCGTCATCCGCTACGGCGTCATCCCCGCCAGCCGCGGCGGCAAGCTCAAGACGCTCACCCAGGGCGTGGCCGTCGGGATGTACGTGCTGGCGCTGACGGGCTGGCTGGCCACGCTGCGGTTCTGGGTGATGGCGGCGGCGGTCGTCCTGACCGTGGTGACGGGGCTGGACTATGTCAGACAGGCCGTCGTGCTGCGCCGGCGGGGAATCGCCGAGCGCCGGGCAGCGTTGGAGGAGACGGAAGCGTGAATGCGCCGGCCGCCGACGTCGTGAGGCTGCTCGCGGGAAGGGGCGAGACCGTCGCCGTCGCCGAGTCGCTGACCGGCGGCCTGGTCGCGGCGGAGATCACGTCCGTCCCGGGGGCCTCGAAGGTCTTCCGCGGGTCGGTCACCGCCTACGCGACGGAGCTCAAGCACCTGCTGCTGGGCGTCGACGCCACGCTGCTGGCGGAGCACGGAGCGGTGCACCCGCAGGTGGCGGCCCAGATGGCCGCCGGAGTGCGGCGGGCGCTGGGAACCGACTGGGGCATCGCGACCACGGGCGTCGCCGGCCCCGACCCCCAGGACGGACAGCCCGTCGGGACGGTTTTCGTGGCCGTGGACGGGCCCCGCACGGCGGGCTTCGGCGCCGCTCACGGCGGGAAAACGGCCTCGCTGCGGTTGAACGGCGAGCGGGCGGAAATTCGTATGGAGACTGTACAGAGCGTGCTCGCGCTGCTCATCGAGCAGATCGCGGGCGAACAGACCGGGAATGAGTGGGCACAGGATACGGAACGGAACGGGGGGTTTTGATGTTTGCAGCCCTGAGTGAACACGACATCGCTCCCCGCACGGCCGCGGCGCGAGGCGGTACGGTGGGGCGTGAAGGATGCGGCTACGCGGTCCGAGGAGGGAGCCACCGATGATTCTGCTCCGTCGCCTGCTGGGTGACGTGCTGCGTCGGCAGCGCCAACGCCAGGGCCGTACTCTGCGCGAAGTCTCCTCGTCCGCCCGAGTCTCGCTCGGCTATCTCTCCGAGGTGGAGCGGGGGCAGAAGGAGGCTTCCTCCGAGCTGCTCGCCGCCATCTGCGACGCGCTGGACGTACGGATGTCCGAGCTCATGCGGGAAGTGAGCGACGAGCTCGCCCTCGCGGAGCTGGCCCAGTCTGCTGCTGCCACCGAGCGCGTCCCCGCACCGGTTCGTCCGATGCTGGGTTCCGTGTCGGTGACCGGCGTGCCACCGGAACGGGTGACCATCAAGGCGCCCGCCGAAGCGGTGGACGTGGTCGCCGCGTGATCTTCGCGCACTCGCGTGCGTGAGCCCACGAAAACGTCGTAAGGCCCCGGCCGGGGCTTCTCCGGAGATCATCCGGAGGAGGGCGGCCGGGGCCTTTCGCATGCGTCCGGAGCCTTGCACTTCGGTCCGCGCCCGCGGCGCCGCCCCGTCACGGACGGGGTCGGCGAACAGGGGGTGCGCCGTCGATTCCGGACCCGTTTGCCGGTGGGGGCCCGTGCGGTCAAGGTGGAAGGCGGGCTGTCCTCGGGTGACCGGCGCCGAACGGTGCCGGTGGCGCCTCCCCGTGCCCCGGTGCGCCCTCCTGCGCGTCCGGGCGGCGTTCTAGCGTCGGGCTGGAGGTGGGTGCGATGGCGGGGCCGGTGCGCTGGGGACTCCTCCTGGGAGTGGGAGCCGTGTGGTGGTGGGCCGTCCTGCGGCTCGCGCTGACCGACGACGCGGGGGTGGTGGAGGGGGCGGTCGCCGCCGGAGGGTGGGGGCTGAGCCTGCTGCCCGTGCACTGCGCGGCGGCTCCGGAGTCCCTCCTGAAGGCGGGACGCCGGGGGCGTGCGGTCCGGGGCCGGGTGCCGGCCGCGGCCGGTCCACGGGTCGGCCGCCTCGGTGGCGGGAAGCGGCCGTGGGAATCCGCGGACCCCGGTGGGCCGCGGTCCGGGGCGGGCGAGGCGGCGGCGTCCGGGGACGGCGACGGGCAGGCCGGGCCGTTGTGAACGCCGGGTCGGCGTGAGCGACGGGGCGGTGGGGACAGCGGGCCTGTGGTGGACGCCCGCGGAAGGCGAGCGCCCGTCGTGGCTCGGGAGGTGCGTGGACGGCCGGTGTCCGTCGCGGCGGGCCCGGGAGGCCCGCGGAAGGCGAGCGCCCGTCGCAGCGGTCCACTGGTGCGCGCGATGGGCGCCCGTCGCGGCCCGCTACGTGGTGGACCGGTAACGCTCCCGCCACCGCTGCGGGGAACCCGCTGCCGGAGCGGGGCCCGCCTGGCAGGTGGGGCACCAGTACGTGGGGCGCTCCTGGGAGCCGTCGCCCTGGTCGGCGACGCGGACGGGCGTGTGGCAGCGCAGGCACGGGCGGGCGGCGCGGCCGTAGACGAACAGGTCGGGCCGGCGCAGGCCGGTGGTGTTGCGGACCGGGCGGTCGCGGTTGGCCTCCAGGACCTTCTGGGCGAGGCCGGGCAGCTTCGCGGTCCGGCCGGCGGGCACCGCACCGACGGGAAGCCACGGGGTGACCCCGAGCAGGAAGCAGAGCTCGCTCTTGTAGATGTTCCCGATCCCGGCCAGATTGCGCTGGTCCAGCAGGGCCTCGCCGAGGGGGCGGGCGGGGTCCGTCCGGAGGTTGGCCAGCGCCAGCTCGGGGCTCCAGTCCGGGCCGAGCAGGTCGGGGCCGAGGTGACCGACGGCGCGGGACTCCTCACCGGTGCGCAGCAGCTCCAGCACCTGCAGGCGGTAGCCGACGGCCGTGCGGTCGGCCGTGTCGAGGACGATCCGGATCTGGTGGGCCGGGCCGCCCCTCCAGCGCTCACCGCTGCCGAACACCTTCCAGGCGCCGTCCATCAGCAGGTGCGTGTGCAGGGTCACACCGCCCTCGATGCGGGTGAGCAGGTGTTTGCCGCGCGGGATGACGTTGAGGACCGTCCGGCCGGACAGGTCGACCGTGGCGTACTGGGGGACCCGGAAGTCGCTGCGGGTCAGCACCTTGCCCGCGAGGGCGTCGTGCAGCCGTCGCGTGGCCTGCCAGACCGTGTCACCTTCAGGCATGGCTCAAGGGTGACACGGGCGGGTGACTTTCCGCGGACCGCTCCCGGACCGCGCCGCCGGGCGGCGTCGTCCACAGGCCGCGGGGAGACCCATCGGCCGGTGATCGTCCTGGTCCGTGGCCGTCGGCCGTCCCCGCGGCGCCCGCCGGCCGGTCCCGGCTCACGCCCGCAGCCGCAGTCCGCGGGGCGTCGCCACGAAACCCGCCTGCTCCAGCAGCGCGCCGATGGGAGACGTCAGCGCGGCGGCGCCGTTGACGCGTTCCACCGTGATCGTGCCGAGGGAGCCCGCGCGCGCGGCCGCCGCGAGCGCCTCGACCGCCATCTGCAGGCGTGGGTCGTGGTCGGCCGGGCCGTCCGGCTCGGTCGGCCAGGCCAGCACCGTCTTGCCACCGCGCTCCACGTAGAGCGTCAACTCGCCCTCGACCAGCACCACCAGGGAGCCCGCCTTGCGCCCCGGCTTGTGCCCGGCGCCCGTGGGCGGCTCGGGCCAGGACAGGGCAGCGCCGTAGGCGTTCGCGGGGTCCGCCGCCGCGAGGACGACCGCCCGGGAGTCGGCGGACGAGGACGTGCGGGAGCGGGGGCCGCGGTCCGCGGCACCGCGGCCGCCCGCGCCGTACCCGCCGCCTCGGGGACCGCCGGCGCCGGGCGCGCCGAAGTCGCGGGGCGAGACGTAGTCGCCGGGGGAGGCGGGGAGGTGGAGCGGCCAGTCGCCGGCGGGTTCCGCGTCGCCCCACGGGTCCGTCCGGCCGACAGGGTGGTCGCCCGGGGCACCGCCGGTCTCCCCGAAGCCGGGCACCGGCGAGAAGCCGTCGTAGCCGTCGGAGCCGCTGGTCGGGGCGAAGTCGCCGGGCGGGCCGAAACCGTTGCCGGAACCGCTTCCCGGGTCCCGGGCCGGCAGAGTCTCGCCCCGCTCGCGGGCGTTGGCGATGGCGCGCAGGCGGTCGACCGCGCCGTCCATCGCGAACTGGGCGGCGCCCAGTCCCTCGACGATGTAGCCGCGCCGTGCCTGTCCGCTTTCCTCGAAGGCGGACAGCACCCGGTACACGGCCGAGAAGCCGCCCTCGACGCCCTCCGCGGACACCGCGCCCCGGGTCACCACGCCGTGCCGGTCAAGGAGCGTGCGGGCCAGGGCGTGGGCCCGCACCGTCGGGTCGGCCTCCAGTCCGGGCAGCAGCGACCAGCGGCCGGCGACGGTCGGCGGGCCGCTGCGGGACGCCGTGCGGACCGCGGCCGTCAGCGAGCCGTAGCGCCCGCGCGGGACGGCGCGCCTGGCACGGTGCGCCGTCGACCCCGCGGTGCGGCCCGAGCCGAGGAGGGACCGCATCGGGGCGAGCGTGTCGTTGGTGAGCCGTCCGGACCAGGCCAGGTCCCACAAGACGTCGGCCAGTTGCGGATCGGTCACCTCCGGGTGCGTGGTGGCGCGGACCTGGTCGGCGATCTGACGGAAGAACAGGCCGTACCCGCCGGAGAGGGTGTCGAGGACCGACTGGTGCAGTGGGGTCGGCTCCAGCGGAAGGGGCGGCCGCAGGAGCAGCGGGGCCGCGTCCGCCAGGTACAGCGAGACCCAGCCGTCCTTCCCGGGCAGCGGGCCCGCGCCGGCCCACACCACCTCGCCGGCGGCGGTGAGTTCGTCGAGCATGGCGGGTTGGTAGCCGGCGACGCGGGCCGGCAGGACCAGCTTCTCCAGCGCCGACGCGGGCACGGACGCGCCCTGCAACTGCTCCACGGCTCGCACCAGTCCGTCGATGCCGCGCAGCCCGTGGCCCCTGCCGACGTGCTGCCACTGCGGCAGGAACTGGGCCAGGGCGGCCGGCGGGACCGGCTCCATCTCGTGCCGCAGCGCCGCCAGCGAACGGCGGCGCAGGCGGCGCAGCACGGCCGCGTCGCACCACTCCTGGCCGACGCCCGCCGGGTGGAACTCGCCCTGCACGATCCGGCCGTTGCCGGCGAGCCGCTGCAGCGCGCCCACCGTGACCGCCACGCCGAGGCCGAAGCGGGCCGCCGCTCCGGCCGACGTGAACGGGCCGTGCGTCCGCGCGTAGCGGGCGAGCAGGTCACCGAGCGGATCCTTGACCGGTTCGGTGAACGCCTCCGGAACGCCCACCGGCAGTGCCGTGCCGAGCGCGTCGCGCAACCGGCCCGCGTCCTCGATCGCGGCCCAGTGGTCGACTCCGGCGATGCGGACCCGGATGGCCCGGCGGGCGGCGGCCAGTTCCCCCGCCCACTGCGGTTCGGCACCGCGCTCGGCCAGTTCGGCGTCCGTGAGCGGACCGAGCACCCGCAGGACGTCCGCCACCCCCTCGACGTCCTTGATGCGGCGGTCCTCGGTCAGCCACTGAAGCTCCTGCTCCAGCTCGGCCAGCACCTCCGCGTCCAGCAGCTCGCGCAGTTCCGCCTGGCCCAGCAGCTCGGCCAGCAGCCGCGAGTCCAGGGACAGCGCCGCGGCGCGGCGCTCGGCGAGCGGGGAGTCTCCCTCGTAGAGGAACTGGGCGACGTACCCGAAGAGCAGGGAGCGGGCGAAGGGGGACGGCTCCGGCGTGGTGACCTCCACCAAGCGCACCCTGCGGGACTCGATGTCCCCCATCAGCTCGACCAGACCGGGCACGTCGAAGACGTCCTGGAGGCACTCGCGGACCGCCTCCAGGACGATCGGGAACGAACCGAACTCGCTCGCCACCTGCAGCAGCTGCGCGGCGCGCTGGCGCTGCTGCCACAGCGGGGTGCGCTTGCCCGGGGTGCGGCGCGGCAGCAGCAGGGCGCGGGCGGCGCACTCGCGGAAGCGGGACGCGAACAGGGCCGAGCCGCCCACCTGGTCGGTGACGAGCTGCTCGACCTCCCCCTTGTCGAAGGCGACGTCGGCCGCGCCGACGGGAGCCTGGTCGAGGTCGGCCGACGTGTGCAGGGCTGCGTCCGCCGTCAGCGGCTCCTGGTCCAGCAGGTCCAGACCCATCAGGTCCGCGTCCGGCAGCCGCAGCACGATCCCGTCGTCGGCGTGCATGACCTGCGCGTCCATGCCGTACCGCTCGGACAGTCGGGCGGCGAGGGCCAACGCCCACGGTGCGTGCACCTGCGCGCCGAACGGGGAGTGCACCACGACCCGCCAGTCGCCCAGCTCGTCGCGGAAGCGCTCCACGACGATGGTGCGGTCGTCCGGGACGTGGCCACAGGACTGGCGCTGCTCGTCCAGGTAGGACAGGACGTTTCCGGCGGCCCACGCGTCGAGCCCCGCGGCCAGGAGACGCAGGCGGGCGTCGTCCCGGGGCAGGGAGCCGACCTCGCGCAGGAACGCGCCGACCGCGCGGCCCAGCTCCAGCGGGCGGCCCAGCTGGTCGCCCTTCCAGAAGGGCAGCCGGCCCGGAACGCCCGGCGCGGGTGAGACGAGGACCCGGTCGCGGGTGATGTCCTCGATGCGCCAGGAGCTCGTGCCCAGCGTGAAGACGTCGCCGACGCGGGACTCGTAGACCATCTCCTCGTCCAGCTCGCCGACGCGGCCGCCGCCCTTCTTGGGGTCGGAACCGACGAGGAAGACGCCGAACAGTCCCCGGTCGGGGATCGTGCCCCCGGAGGTGACAGCGAGGCGCTGCGCGCCCGGGCGGCCGGTGACCGTCCCGGTGACGCGGTCCCACACCACGCGCGGACGCAGCTCCGCGAACGCGTCGGAGGGGTAGCGGCCGGCGAGCATGTCCAGCACCGCGGTGAACGCCGACTCCGGCAGGGAGGCGAACGGGGCGGCCCGGCGGACCATGGCGAGCAGGTCGTCGACCTGCCAGGTGTCCATCGCCGTCATCGCGACGAGCTGCTGGGCGAGGACGTCCAGCGGGTTCGCGGGGACCTTCAGGGACTCGATGGCGCCCGTGCGCATCCGCTCGGTGACGACGGCGGCCTGCACGAGGTCGCCGCGGTACTTCGGGAAGACCACGCCGGTGGAGACGGCACCGACCTGGTGTCCGGCGCGGCCGACGCGCTGGAGACCGGAGGCCACGGACGGCGGGGACTCGACCTGCACGACCAGGTCGACGGCGCCCATGTCGATGCCGAGCTCCAGGCTGGAGGTGGCGACCACGGCGGGCAGACGTCCCGCCTTGAGGTCCTCCTCGACCAGGGCACGCTGCTCCTTGGAGACCGAGCCGTGGTGGGCGCGGGCGATGACGGCGGGCGCGCCGTGCGCCGCGCCGGAGCCGCCCATCAGCTCGGCGGGGGAGTGGTGCTCGTCCAGGGACTCGCCGGTGGCACGCTCGTAGGCGATCTCGTTGAGCCGGTTGCACAGGCGCTCGGCCAGGCGCCGGGAGTTGGCGAACACGATCGTCGAGCGGTGCGCCTGGACCAGGTCGGTGATGCGCTCCTCGACGTGCGGCCAGATCGACGGCCGCTCGGCGCCGTCTTTGCCGTCGGCGACCGGGGAGCCGCCGAGTTCGCCCAGGTCCTCCACGGGAACCACGACGGAGAGGTCGAACTCCTTGCCGGACTCCGGCTGGACGATCTCCACCTTGCGGCGCGGCGACAGGTAGCGCGCGATCTCGTCGACCGGGCGGACGGTCGCGGACAGGCCTATGCGGCGGGCCGGCTTCGGCAGCAGCTCGTCCAGCCGCTCCAGGGAGAGCGCGAGGTGGGCGCCGCGCTTGGTGCCGGCGACCGCGTGCACCTCGTCGAGGATCACCGTCTCGATGCCGGTCAGCGCGTCACGCGTGGCCGAGGTGAGCAT
The DNA here is from genome assembly GCF_053587115.1 of Streptomyces sp. NPDC003697. Lineage (NCBI taxonomy): Bacteria > Bacillati > Actinomycetota > Actinomycetes > Kitasatosporales > Streptomycetaceae > Streptomyces > Streptomyces sp. NPDC003697. The sequence goes on along the minus strand of NZ_JBSFNN010000034.1, from coordinate 41,952 downwards.
CAGGAACAGCGACTCGGGGGTGGTGATGAGGATGTCCGGCGGGCGGGTGGACAGGGCGCGGCGCTCGGCGGGCGGGGTGTCGCCCGAGCGGATGCCGACCTTGACCTCCGGCTCGGGCAGGCCGAGCCGGAGCGATTCGTGGCGGATGCCGGTCAGGGGACTGCGGAGGTTGCGCTCGACGTCGACGGCGAGGGCCTTGAGCGGGGAGACGTAGAGGACGCGGCAGCGCTTCTTCGGATCGGCGGGGGGTGGGGTGGAGGCGAGCTGGTCGAGGGCGGCAAGAAAGGCGGCCAGGGTCTTGCCCGAGCCGGTCGGGGCGACCACCAGCACGTCCGAGCCCTCGTTGATGGCCTGCCACGCGCCCGCCTGGGCGGCGGTGGGCGCGGAGAAGGCACCCGTGAACCAGCTGCGGGTCGCGGGGGAGAAGCCGTCGAGGGCCCGATGTCCGGAACTGACCATGCCTCTATCGTGCACCTGCGGACTGACAATGTGGCTGACCTGCGGTTTCTGTATCGCATCAGGCGGTCGGGGCGCCGAGCCCGCGCGAGGGCCGGTCGGCGTGGCGGTGGGGGCGGGTGTGCGCCGGTGCCGCCGCGGTGCGTCCACCGGCCCCGTCGGCGGGGGCCGGAAGCACTGGGCGCCTCCCGGATGACGGAAAATGGGGGTATGGGTGAGGAGCGGGCACGGCATTGGCGGTACGCGGAGCTGCCGGGTGTCGACCTCCTGCGCGCCCGCTACATACGCAAGGAGTTCGTCCGGCACACGCACGAGCACTTCGTGATCGCCGCCATCGCCGACGGCGTCGAGGTCTTCCAGCACCGCGGGTCCGACCAGTACGCCGGTTCGGGGGCACTGGCGCTCGTGAACCCCGACACACCCCACACGGGACGCGCGGGCGTGCCCGAGGGCTGGCGCTACGGAGCCGTCTACCCGTCGCCGGAACTGGTGGCCGAGATCGCCGCCGAGACCACGGCGCTGCGCGGCACCCCCGGCTTCGTCGAACCCGTCCTCGACGACCCCTACGCCGTGGGGCTGGTCCACCGGGTGCTGCGGGCCGCGGAGGAGGGCAACGCCCTGGCCGCCGACACCTTGCTGCGGGTCGCGGTGACCCGGCTGCTGCGGCTGAACGGAGGGCCGCTGCCGCAGCGGCAGGTGCGCACGGCGGGTTCCCGGACCGCGGCCCGCGCCCGTGCCGTGCTGGAGGAGCGGATGGCCGACCCGCCGACGCTGGAGCGGCTGGCGGCCGACCTCGGCACCAGCCCGTTCGCGCTGCTGCGGGCGTTCCGCGACGTCTACGGAATGCCGCCGCACACCTGGCTGACCGACGCCCGGGTGCGCCGGGCCCTGCGGTTGCTGGACGCCGGCGCCGCCCCCGCGGATGCGGCCGTCGCCGTGGGCTTCGCCGACCAGTCGCACCTCAGCCGGCACTTCTCCCGGATCGTGGGCGTGCCCCCCGGCGCGTACCGGCGCGAGCGCAAGAACGTACAAGACGCACGATCGCGGCTCGTCCTACCGTCCACGGTGTGGCAGAACAGACAGCACTCGCAGACATACGCACCGAGCCCGGAGGAAAACCGGACGCCGCCGTCGTACGGGACGCCCTCGGAGTCGGGGTCGCCGTAGGACTGTCGGGGTTCGCGTTCGGCGTGACCTCGGCCGGCAGCGGGCTCACGCTGACGCAGACGTGTGTGCTGAGCCTGCTGGTGTTCACCGGCGCGTCCCAGTTCGCGCTGGTGGGGGCGCTGGCAGCAGGCGGCAGTCCCTTCACGGCGGCGGCGGGCGCCTTCTTCCTCGGGGTGCGCAACGCCTTCTACGGACTGCGTCTGTCGCAGGTGCTGGCCCTGCCGCGCCGGGTCCGCCCGTTCGCCGCGCAGTGGGTCATCGACGAGACCACCGCGGTCTCGCTCGCCCAGCCCACCCGGCGCAGCGCGCGCCTGGGCTTCACCGTCACCGGGCTCAGCCTGTACCTGCTGTGGAACCTCACCACCCTGCTCGGCGCACTGGGCGCCAAGGCCATCGGGGACACCGACGCCTGGGGGCTCGACGCGGCCGGACCCGCCGTGTTCCTGGCGCTGCTCGCGCCGATGCTGCGGACCGCCACCGAGCGGGCCGTCGCCGGCCTCGCCGTCCTGCTGGGACTCGGCCTGCTGCCCCTCGCCCCGGCCGGTGTGCCGGTCCTGGTGGCCGGGCTCGCGGCGCCGGCCGTGCTGTACCTGGAGGGCCGCCGCGGGGGCGGTGTGCGCGACGACGCCCGGGAGGAGGAGCGTTGAACACCTGGATCGCGGTCGCCGCGACCGCCCTCGGCTGCTACGCCGTCAAGCTCGCCGGCCTGCTCGTCCCGGCTGACGCTCTGGAGCGCCCGCTGGTGAAGCGGCTCGCCGCGCTGCTGCCGGTCGCCCTGCTGGCCGCGCTCACCGCCCAGCAGACCTTCGCCGACGGACACACGCTCGTGCTGGACGCGCGGGCCGCGGGACTCGGGGCGGCCGCCATGGCGCTGGTGCTGCGGGCGCCGTTCCTGCTCGTCGTCGCGGCCGCCGTCGTGGTGACGGCCGGGGTGCGCGCGCTGGGCGGGTGAACCGGCGGACGCGCGCCCGCGGACCGGCCGTGGCGGTGCGGCCCAGCCGGCGCGCACGGGCAGGCCTGCCTGAGCGGCCGCTCCCCGCTGTGCCGGGTGGTTCAGGCGATGGCCGATTTCCGGCCATGATCAGATTCTCGGTCGGGGGCGCTGCCCCGGCAGGCGGTCACGGCTCCGGTTCATCCCTCCGGGCGGGATACTGGTGTCATGCGGTTGACGGTCTTCTGGGAGCGGATGGCGGAGCACTTCGGTGCGGGGTACGCCGAAACCTTCGCGCGCGACCACGTGATGTCGGAGCTCGGCGGGCGCACGGTCCAGGAGGCGCTGGCCGCGGGCTGGGACGCGAAGGAGGTGTGGCGCGTGGTCTGCGAGGTCATGAACGTCCCGGCGCAGCGGCGCTGACCGGTCACGAACATCGAGGGACGGGTACGGACGGCCTGCGGCGTGGGCGAGACTTGCACCGTGGCATCCACTGACGAGGCCGGGCAGACGGCCGAGCACGCATCCCCGTCCGGTACGACGCCGTCCGCCCGGTCCCCGGCCGACGGCGCCGCCGGGCCGCGCGCCCGTATGCCGCGCTGGCTGCCGCGCGCCATGGTGCTCGCCCTCGCGCTCGTCGCCGTCTTCCAGCTGGGGAGCTGGGCCTTCCACCAGCTGACGGGCCTGCTGATCAACGTACTCATCGCGTTCTTCCTGGCCCTCGCCGTCGAGCCCGCGGTGAGCCGGATGGCCGCCCGCGGCATGCGCAGGGGCCTGGCGACCTTCCTGGTCTTCCTCGGCCTGACGGTCGTCACGGCGGGATTCGTCACCCTGCTCGGCTCGATGCTCGCCGGCCAGATCATCAAGATGGTCGAGGGCTTCCCGGAGTACCTCGACTCCGTCATCCACTGGGTCAACACGACGTTCCGCACGGAACTCAGACGTGTGGACATCCAGGAGGGGCTGCTCCACTCCGACTGGCTGCGCAAGTACGCGCAGAACAGCGCCGCGGGCGTGCTCGACGTGTCCACCCAGGTGCTCGGCGGCCTGTTCCGGCTGCTGACGATCGGACTGTTCTCCTTCTACTTCGCCGCCGACGGGCCGCGGCTGCGCCGAGCCCTGTGCTCCGTGCTGCCGCCCGCGCGCCAGGCCGAGGTGCTGCGCGCCTGGGAGATCGCCGTCGCCAAGACGGGCGGCTACCTGTACTCGCGCGGTCTGATGGCGCTCATCTCGGGCATCGCCCACTACGTCCTGCTCCAGACCCTGGGCGTGCCGTACGCGCCCGTGCTGGGCGTCTGGGTGGGGCTGGTCTCCCAGTTCATCCCCACCATCGGCACCTATCTCGCGGGGGCACTGCCGATGCTGATCGCGTTCACGGTCGCCCCTTGGTACGCGGTGTGGGTGCTGGGCTTCGTGGTGATCTACCAGCAGTTCGAGAACTACGTGCTGCAGCCCAAGCTGACCTCGAAGACCGTGGACATCCACCCCGCGGTCGCCTTCGGATCGGTCATCGCGGGCACCGCACTCCTCGGCGCCGTCGGCGCGCTGGTCGCCATCCCCGCGGTGGCCACCCTGCAGGCCTTCCTGGGGGCGTACGTGAAGCGGTACGCCGTCACGGACGACCCCCGGGTCCAAGGGCACCGGCGACGGGGGCAGGGCCCGGGCCTGCTCGCCCGTGCGCGCGGGCTGTGGGGGCCGCGGCCGGCGGGCGGGGAGGGCGGCCCCGAGGCGCGGCCGTGTCCGGGGGAGGAACCGGTCCGGCAGGGGCGGTGAGGGGCCGGTCCGGCGGACGGATCGGCCGGTCCGACACACGGGGGCCGGTCCGGCGGGTGGGGAGCCGGTCCGGCAGGCCAGGGGCCGGTTCAGGAGGTGAGGACCGCCCAGACGCCGGCACCGGCGACGGCGGCCGCGTAGCAGCCGACGGCGGCGCGGACGATCCGCTCCCGGACCCGCTCGTCCCAGCGCGTGCGGGACAGCAGCCAGGCCAGCGCGGGCAGGAGCAGCACGGCGTGCAGACTCAGCCCGTGCAGCGGCTTGAGCGGGGCCGTCGAGTGGTATGCGGCCTGCTGGTGACCGGTCCGGACGAGCAGCACCCCGCGGGCGATCATCGCGGCGCCCGACGCCAGGGCGACGAGCAGGACGGCGAACCCGGAGCGCACCGCCAGGGCCATCCCGGGGGGCCCGGCCGGCCGGTGCCGGAAGGACGCGACGGCGAACACGGTGAGCACGAGTACGAGGACGCCGCCACCGGCCGCGAGGGTCATCGACACCGCGGTGTCGAACGGCGTCTCCATGTCGAGGTGCGAGGGCGCCCGCCGCCACGCCTGGAGGGTGATGCCGCCGACCTCGACCACGCAGTCGACGGCGAACAGGGCGAGCAGCCCGGAGCGGGTGCGGCGGCCGACGCGCAGATACGACGTGACCCAGGTGACCGCGATCAGCGTCACGCCGAAGGACAGCCCGAACGTGACGGGCTTGCGCCAGGAGACGGGCCCGTCCCAGGGGCCGCCGTCGACCGCGAACACCACCAGGTGCGCCAGGCCGGACAGGACGAGGAGGAGACCCGTCGCGTGGCACAGCCGGCTGATGGGGCCCACCCCGGGTGCGCCGGGCGGTGCGGTCCGCGGGGGGTGCGGTGTGGCGTCCGGAACGGGACGGGTGATCCTCGGCGAAGACATGGGACGAGGGTCCCGGGCGCACCCCCGGCCCGTCGTCGTCCGGCCGGAGACAACCGCCGTACACCGGTGGGAGCACGCGGCGTGGCGAGCTTGACACCAAAATCGAACATCTATTCTTATTGAGGCTCCGGAGCGGCTCGGCGATGGGCATTTCGACCCGGTTCGCGGGGAGAAGTACCCGAGTTGTCCACAGGCCGGACGGACGTCGGGGCGCATTGTCAGTGGCAGGCGTTAGCGTCTTTGACGTGAAGCGATCGACTCAAGCAAACCGGGTGGAACCCATGGCAGGAACCGACCGCGAGAAGGCGCTCGACGCCGCGCTCGCACAGATTGAACGGCAATTCGGCAAGGGCGCGGTCATGCGCATGGGCGAGCGGTCGAGGGAGCCCATCGAGGTCATCCCGACCGGGTCGACCGCACTCGACGTGGCCCTCGGTGTCGGCGGCCTGCCGCGCGGCCGAGTGGTCGAGATCTACGGCCCGGAGTCCTCCGGTAAGACCACGCTGACCCTGCACGCCGTGGCCAACGCGCAGAAGGCCGGCGGTCAGGTCGCCTTCGTGGACGCCGAGCACGCCCTCGACCCGGAGTACGCGCGCAAGCTCGGCGTCGACATCGACAACCTGATCCTGTCCCAGCCCGACAACGGCGAGCAGGCCCTGGAGATCGTGGACATGCTGGTCCGCTCCGGCGCCCTCGACCTCATCGTCATCGACTCCGTCGCCGCGCTCGTCCCGCGCGCGGAGATCGAGGGCGAGATGGGCGACAGCCACGTGGGTCTGCAGGCCCGTCTGATGAGCCAGGCCCTGCGGAAGATCACCAGCGCGCTCAACCAGTCCAAGACCACGGCGATCTTCATCAACCAGCTGCGCGAGAAGATCGGCGTGATGTTCGGCTCGCCGGAGACCACGACCGGTGGCCGGGCACTGAAGTTCTACGCCTCGGTGCGCATCGACATCCGCCGTATCGAGACCCTGAAGGACGGCACGGAGGCGGTCGGCAACCGCACCCGCTGCAAGGTCGTCAAGAACAAGGTCGCGCCGCCCTTCAAGCAGGCCGAGTTCGACATCCTCTACGGCCAGGGCATCAGCCGCGAGGGCGGCCTGATCGACATGGGCGTGGAGCACGGCTTCGTGCGCAAGGCCGGCGCCTGGTACACGTACGAGGGCGACCAGCTCGGCCAGGGCAAGGAGAACGCACGCAACTTCCTGAAGGACAACCCCGACCTGGCCAACGAGATCGAGAAGAAGATCAAGGAGAAGCTGGGCGTCGGCGTGCGCCCGGAGGAGCCGCCGGCCGAGACGGGTACGGACGCGGCCGCCGCCACCGCCACCGGCGACGCCGCCAAGACGGTGCCCGCCCCCGCGGCCGCCAAGGCCACCAAGCCCAAGGCCGCCCCGGCCAAGAGCTGACCCGTGACACGGCGAACCGACTGGCCCGAGTACGAGTACGACGTTCCGGGTGCCCCACGGGGGAGGGGCACCGGGGCCGGCACGGGCTCCGCGGCGGGCGGTGACGGCGCCCACGGGGGTGAGCAGCCGTATCCACCGGGCGGTGACGAGAACGGCTTCGCGGCCGACGGCCCGGCCGGCGCGTACGGGGGTGGGCCGGGCCACGGCCGGCGTCGTGCGGACGGCGAGCCCCGCGCGGGAGGTTCACGCGCGGGCGGCTCACGCCGGGGCGGCTCGCGTGACGGCGGGGCGACGGGCGGTCGAGGGCGTCGCCGGAGCGGTTCCGGCGAGACGTCCGCCGAGGACGGAGGCACCTCCTCCTTGTCGAGGGCCGAGCAGGAGGCGCCTCCTGGGGACCCGGTGGAGCGGGCGCGTGCGATCTGTCTGCGCCTGCTCACCGGGACCCCGCGCACCCGCAAGCAGCTCGCGGACGCGCTCCGCAAGCGGGAGATCCCGGAAGACGCCGCGGAGGAGGTGCTGAGCAGGTTCGAGGAGGTCGGGCTGATCAACGACAGCGCGTTCGCGGACGCCTGGGTGGAGTCCCGCCACCACGGCCGGGGACTGGCCCGGCGCGCCCTCGCCCGCGAACTGCGCACCAAGGGCGTCGACGGCGCGACGATCGACGAGGCCGTCGCCCAGCTCGACTCCGAGCAGGAGGAGGCCACCGCGCGCGAGCTCGTCGCCCGCAGACTGCGGTCCACCCGGGGCCTAGACCGCGACAGACGTCTGCGCCGTCTCGCCGGCATGCTGGCCCGCAAGGGCTACCCCGAGGGCATGGCCCTGCGGGTGGTCCGGCAGGCGCTGGAGCAAGAGGGCGAGGACACGGAGTTCCTCGACGAGGACGGCTTCTGAGGCCGGGCCACGGGTGCGGGCTCGGCCGTGTGCTTCCGGAGGGACGGGTGCGGGCGGCCGGGCAACCGAAGCGCCGCCGTCGTCCGGTGCCCTACCGGGGGCCGAACGGAGGCGCCGCCGTCGTCCGGTGCCCCCTATGGCGCCAGGCGGTCCCGCGAGGGCTACGAGATCACCGGCAGTCCGGACGCCCTCCATGCCTGGAAGCCGCCGATCAGATCGGTCGCCCGGTGCAGGCCCAGCTGGTGCAGCGAGGCGGCGGCCAGACTGGACGCGTAGCCCTCGTTGCAGACGACGACGATCCGCAGGTCATGACCGGTGGCCTCGGGGACGCGGTGGCTGCCCAGGGGGTCCAGCCGCCACTCGAGTTCGTTGCGCTCGATGACCAGGGCCCCGGGGATCAGGCCGTCCCGGTCGCGCAGCGCCGCGTAGCGGATGTCCACCAGGAGGGCGTCCCCGGCCTCGGCGGCGGCGTGCGCCGCACGGGCCTCCGTCCGCTCGTAGCCCCGCCGTACCCGCTCCAGCAGTTCGTCGATGCCGGTCGGTGCGCTCACTGCCAGTCCTCCGGACGTTCGACCTGCTCCAGGCGCAGCACCTGGCCGGTCCGACTGTAACGGCGGATCCGCGGCAGCGGCGGGAAGTAGGCGTGCACGGAGACCGCGTGCCGGTCGGTGGACTCGTTGAGGACCTCGTGCACATGGTGGCGGCCGAAGGCGCGGCCCCGGCCGGCCGGCAGCCGCCGGTCGCGGTCGACACCGTCGGTGAGCTCAAGCGTCCGCCAGCCGTCGCCGGGCAGCCGGGCGGCCAGTGAGTGCTCCCTCAGCTCGCCGGAGGCGGTGAGGAAGGCGCCGACGGAGTCGGCGTGGTCGTGCCAGCCGGTGCCGGTGCCGGGCGGCCAGCCGATCAGCCACACCTCGCTGCCGCCGGGCCCCGCCAGACGCACCCAGGTGCGCTCCTGCGGGTCGAGCCGCAGGGAGGCGATCAGCTCGGCGTCCGCGGCGACGCCCCGGACGAAGTCGAGGAGATCCGCTTCCGTGGGCGCCCGGTCGTCGGGTGAGGGGGCCGGCGGCGATGCGGAGACCGGGTCATCGGACACCGGCACCGGGACGGCAGCCGACGGGGGGACGGAAGCCGCCGGAGTGGCGGCGGAGGCGGGCGCCCCCGGGGAAGCGGAGGCAGAAATGGGGGAGGCAGACACGGACACCGTCCTGAAGAACGTTCGCGAAGGGCACGCGGCGGCACAGGGCGGCGCACCCGGGGGGAAGAGGCGAGTTCAGCAGGAGGGACGACACACGCAGCCCGCGTAACGGAGGAGGTCCATATGGACCCTCCGCCACAGGCGCACGTCGCTGTCGGTCACGCTCCGGAGTACACCACGGGGGTACGGCCCGGTCAACTCACGGTCACCATGCGGACCCCTTGAACTCACGGTCACCACGCGGGCCGGTGAGCTCGCCGCCACCGTGCGGCCCGGGGAGCCCGAGATCGCCGTCGCGGCCGGTGGCCGGCACGGCGGGACGACGCCGCTGGGCCGGAGGCCGCACGGCGGGACGACGCCGCCCGAGCCCGCGCCCGCGGCCTCGCCCCCGGGGTCAGCGCGCCCCCGCCTCCGCCTCCGCCCGGGTCTCCGACTGCGCGGGGCCGCCCAGCGCCGCCTCCGCCGCCGTGTACAGGTCAGCCGGGCGCACGCCGCTCAGTGCGGTGACCAGGTGCCCGTCGGGCCGTACCAGGAGCACGGTGTGGGGCGCGGCACCCGGGTAGCTCTCCGCGACCAGCAGCTCGGCATGGTGCGGCAGGGCGGTCACCGCGGCCGCCAGTCGCGGCATGATCCCGGCGGTCATCCAGTGCCGGCGCTCCCACACGACCGTGCCCGGCGCCACCAGCACCACCAGCAGTGCCCCGCGGCCCAACCGGTCCCGCAGCGGCACGAACGAACCGTCCTCCGCGGTGACCGGCACGTCGGCGACCTGCGCGCCGACCGGCGTGTCCACGGCGACCTCCGCGTCGAGGGGCGCGGGAGCGAGCGGGGAGTCGGCGTACGTCCGCGGACCGCCCAGCGCGCCGTGCCCCAGATGCCCGTCGAGGAGCAGCGCATCGTGCCCGCGGGAGGTGCCGGGGAGGAGGGTGCGCAGTCCGCCACCGCCCCGCAGCAGCGGAAGCACCTGGTCCGCGGCGCGCAGCCGGGCGGCGACGACCGCGCGCCGCTCCGTCTGATAGCTGTCCAGCAGCGCCTCGCGCGGCCCGTGGTGCCAGGCCAGCGCCAGCTTCCAGGCGAGGTTGTCGGCGTCCCTGAGTCCCTCGTCCAGCTGCTGTGTGCCGAAGGCGCCGAGCAGGTGAGCCGCGTCCCCGGCGAGGAAGACCCGCCCGGCGCGCCAGCGGCGGGCCAGCCGGTGGTGGACGGTGTGGACGCCGGTGTCCAGCAGCTCGTACACCGGTGTGGCCTCACCGGTCCAGCCGGTGAGGGTCTCCCGGATACGGGCGATCAGCAGCTCCGGCGTGACGAGGTCCTTGCCCGGCGGCAGCAGCCAGTCCAGCCGCCACACGCCGTGCGGAAGCGGGCGCGCGGCGATCTCTCCCGCCGAGGGGCCCGACGTGCGCCACGGCGGGTCGCGGTGGAGGAACGCTTCACCGGGCCAGGGCAGGTCGGTGCGCAGCGCGGCGACGGCGTGCCGCTCCACCGCGGTACGGCCGGGGAAGCGGATGTCCGTCAGCTTGCGCACGGTCGAGCGCGGGCCGTCGCAGCCGACCAGGTAACTGCCGCGCCACCAGGTGTCCCGGGGTCCGCGGGTGTGGGCCGCGAGGCCGGACGGTTCCTGCTCGATCGCGTCCAGGCGACTGCCCACGGCGAGCTCGACCAGTTCCTCGTCGACGAGCGCGCAGCGCAGGGCGTCGGTCAGGACGTGCTGGGCGATGTGCAGCGGGGCGGGCTCGGAGTCGTCGAAGACGACCTCGCGCATCACCTGTTTGCGCCGCATCGACCGCCAGCCGGACCAGTGCAGCCCCGCCTCGCCGAGCCGGAAGCCGGTGAGCCGTTCCAGCAGCGCGGCGGTGTCCTCGCGCAGGACGACGGTGCGCGCGGCGCGCTGCGCGTCCCGTCCCGGGCCCTCGTCGAGGACGACCGAGGGCACCTCCTGACGCGCCAGCGCCAGGGCGAGCGTGAGCCCGACGGGCCCCGCTCCGACGATGATCACCGGATCCACGGCGCGGCGCCCCCTGCCCGCAGCGATGTCCAGACGGACGGTGGTGAACACAGGGTTGGAGCAGGGTGCACGATCACAGAACGTATGCAACCCACTGCCGCAGCCTGCGTCAAGCGACGGAGGCAGTGGTGATCACACCACTGCCTCCGGATTGCTCCTGCCGGCTGAGCGGCCGTCAGGCAGCGGCGCCTGTGCCCGCCGTGCCCGCGATGTCGGCCACGGCCGACGGCGGGACCACCGCGCCGCCGGACTTCTTGCCGCGCCGCAGCCGCCGCTCCAGCCAGCTCGCGAACGACGTCAGGCTGAAGTTGAGCACCACGTAGATCACGGCCACCACGGTGAAGCTGGCGATGGTGTTGGCGCCGTAGTAGGAACTCATGGGGGACACCGACGCCATCAGCTCCGGGTAGGTGAGGATCGCGCCGCCGAGCGCGGTGTCCTTCACGATGACCACCAGCTGGCTGACGATGGCCGGCAGCATGGCGGTGACCGCCTGCGGGAGCAGGATCGAGGTCATGGTCTGGGTCTTGCGCAGACCGATCGCCTGTGCGGCCTCCGCCTGCCCCTTGGGGAGCGACAGGATGCCCGCGCGGACGATCTCCGCGAGGACCGAGGAGTTGTAGAGCACCAGGCCGGTGACGACCGCGTACAGCGGACGGTCGTCGGAACTGAGGTTGCTGTACTCGGCGAACAGCGCCAGCCCGAAGATCATCAGGATCAGCACCGGGATGGCCCGGAAGAACTCCACCACCACGGAGGCCGGGACACGGATCCAGGCGTGGTCGGACAGCCGCGCTATGCCGAACAGGGCGCCCAGCGGGAGCGCGATGATCATCGAAAGGGCGGCGGCGATCAGGGTGTTCTCGATCGCGGGCAGCAGGTACGTGGTCCAGGCCTCGCCGTGGACGAACGGCTGCCACTTCGCCCAGTCCAGCTGGCCCTTGTCGCTCAGCGCCGTGTACACCCACCAGGCGACCGCCGCGAAGACGAGCACGAACAGGACCGTGTAGAGGACGTTGCGCCGCTTGGCCCGGGGGCCCTGGGCGTCGTAGAGCACGGAGGTCATCGCTTCACCGCCACCTTCTTGCCCACCCAGCCGAGGAGCAGGCCGGTCGGCAGCGTCAGGCACACGAAGCCGAACGCGAAGACCGCGGAGATCAGCAGGAGTTGTGCCTCGTTCTCGATCATCTTCTTCATCAGCAGGGCCGCCTCGGCCACACCGATCGCGGCGGCCACCGTGGTGTTCTTGGTGAGCGCGATCAGCACGTTGGCGAGCGGGCCGACGACCGAGCGGAACGCCTGCGGCAGTACCACCAGCGTCAGAACCTGGGTGAAGCTGAGCCCGATGGCCCGGGCCGCCTCCGCCTGGCCGACCGGCACCGTGTTGATGCCGGAGCGCAGCGCCTCGCAGACGAACGCCGAGGTGTACGCGATCAGACCGAGGACGGCGAGCCGGAAGTTGATCTGGTCGAAGTTGTGCCCGCCGAGGTTGACGCTCAGCGTCTGGCTCAGGCCGAGCGAGGTGAAGAGGATGATCACCGTCAGCGGGATGTTCCGCACGATGTTGACGTAGGCGGCACCGAAGCCGCGCATCAGGGGCACCGGGCCGACGCGCATGGCGGCCAGGAGGGTGCCCCAGACCAGGGAGCCGACGGCCGAGAGCAGCGTGAGCTGCACGGTCACCCAGAAGGCACCCAGCACGTCGTAGCCTTCAAGAAAGTCGAACACGATCTCCCGTGCTTCCGCGTGTGGTGGGCCCCGGTGCGCCGCCCCCGCGTGGGCGGCGCACCCGACGGACGCTGACTCAGCTCTTGATGTCGCCGATCTTCGGCGCGCGCTCGTTCTGGTAGTGCGCGGGACCGAAGTTGGCCTTCACGGCCTTGTCCCAGGAACCGTCGGCGACCATGTCCTCGAGGGCCTTGTTGATCTTGTCCTTGAGGTCGCTGCCCTTCTTGACGCCGATGCCGTAGTTCTCATTGGTCATCTTCAGACCGCCCAGCTTGAACTTGCCCTTGAACTGCGACTGGGCGGCGTAGCCGGCGAGGATCGAGTCGTCGGTCGTCAGCGCGTCGACGGCCTTGTTCTGCAGACCGCCCAGGCAGGCCGAGTACGTCGGGTACTGCTGCAGGTCGGCCTTGGGCGCCAGCTTGTCGTGGACGTTCTGCGCCGAGGTCGAACCGGTCACCGAGCACAGCTTCTTGCTGTTGAGGTCGGACGGCGTCTTGATCGAGTCGTCGTCGGCGCGGATCAGGACGTCCTGGTGGGCCAGCAGGTACGGGCCGGCGAAGTCGACCTTCTGCTGGCGTGCCGGGGTGATCGAGTACGAGGCGGCGATGAAGTCGACGTCACCGCGCTGCAGCATGGTCTCGCGGTCGGCGCTCTTCGCCTCCTTCCACTGGATGTGGTCCTTGTCGTAACCGAGCTTCTTCGCGACGTAGGTGGCGACGTCGACGTCGAAGCCGGAGTAGCCCTGCGGGGTCTTCTGACCGATGCCGGGCTGGTCGAACTTGATGCCGATGTTGATCGTCTTGCCGCCGCCGGACGACCCGCTGTCCTTGCCGTCGCTCGAACCGCACGCCGTCGCGGTGACGGCGAGGGCGAGCACGGCGGCCGAGGCGGCGGTGACCTTGAGAAGCTTCATGGTGCACATCCTTCGAATGGTGGGAAGACGGAGGCGTCGGTGGCGGACGACGAGGCCGCCGGGGCCGGAGCCGCGGAGGGCGGACCGGGTTCGCTGACGGCCGGGGGCGGCGCGGCCGTCAGTGGTGCAGGATCTTCGACAGGAAGTCCTTGGCCCGGTCACTGCGCGGGTTGCTGAAGAACTGGTCGGGGGTGGCCTGCTCGACGATCCGGCCGTCGGCCATGAAGACCACGCGGTTGGCGGCCGACCGGGCGAAACCCATCTCGTGCGTGACGACGATCATGGTCATGCCGTCCCGGGCGAGCTGCTGCATGACCTCCAGGACCTCGTTGATCATCTCCGGGTCCAGGGCGGAGGTCGGCTCGTCGAACAGCATGACCTTCGGGTCCATGGCCAGGGCCCGTGCGATGGCGACACGCTGCTGCTGACCGCCGGAGAGCTGCGCGGGGTACTTGTCGGCCTGCGCGCCCACGCCGACCCGGTCGAGCAGGGCCCGGGCCCGCTCCTCCGCCTTCCTCCGGTCGGACCGGCGGACCTTGACCTGGCCCAGAGTCACGTTCTCCAGCACGGTCTTGTGCGCGAAGAGATTGAAGGACTGGAAGACCATGCCGACGTCGGCCCGCAACCGGGCCAGCGCCTTGCCCTCCTGGGGCAGCGGCTTGCCGTCGATCGTGATCGCGCCCGAGTCGATGGTCTCCAGGCGGTTGATGGTGCGGCACAGGGTGGACTTGCCGGACCCGGAGGGCCCGATGACCACGACGACCTCGCCGCGGGCGATCGTCAGATCGATGTCCTGGAGCACGTGCAACGCGCCGAAGTGCTTGTTGACGCTCTTCAGGACGACCAGATCGCCGGTCGAGGCCACGTCCTGCTTGGCCACCGATACTTCGGTCATCGCTATCGGGCTCCGTCCTCCTCGGTTTCGGAGGACAGTAGATTCCCCGTGCGACCAGCGTCATTACATCTGAGGGGAACTTGAGCATCACGATCCGATAGCAATCGGACACCCGTCGTAGTACGGACGTCCCGGTGCGTACCGGCTGCGTAACGGAAGCGGTGTGCGGGAGCCACCCCCTTGACGGCGTCGCCGTCCATCGGCGTGACTGCCTTCACGCACACGCGCGGGTGCGTCGTCTGCACAGCGGAATCGTACGACCGATGAACCGGAGGGGGCCGGGATGAGACTGCTCCTCGTCGAGGACGACAACCACGTGGCGGCCGCCTTGTCCGCGGTGCTGGCCCGGCACGGTTTCGACGTCACGCACGCCCGCAGCGGCGAGGAGGCGCTGCGGGCGCTCGTCCCGGAGAGCGCCTGCTTCGGGGTGGTCCTGCTCGACCTGGGCCTGCCCGACCAGGACGGGTACGAGGTCTGCGGCAAGATCCGCAAGCGCACCAGCACTCCGGTGATCATGGTCACCGCCCGCTCCGACGTCCGCTCCCGCATCCACGGCCTCAACCTCGGCGCCGACGACTACGTCGTGAAGCCGTACGACACCGGGGAACTGCTCGCTCGCATCCACGCCGTCAGCCGGCGCGCCGCGCACGAGGACGCGGGCGGCGGTGGCGACAGCGTGCTGCGTCTGGGCCCCGTCCACATCGAGCTGCCCACCCGGCAGGTCAGTGTGGGCGGCACGGTCGTCCCGCTGACGCGCAAGGAGTTCGACCTCCTCGCACTGCTCGCCCAGCGCCCCGGTGTGGTCTTCCGCCGGGAGCAGATCATCAGCGAGGTCTGGCGCACGAGCTGGGAGGGCACCGGCCGCACCCTGGAGGTGCACGTGGCGTCCCTGCGGTCCAAGCTGCGGATGCCGGCGCTGATCGAGACCGTGCGCGGCGTCGGCTACCGCCTCGTCGCCCCGGCCGCGTAGCGGGCACGGGTGCGCGCGCGTCTCCTGCCGCTGCTCATCGTCCTCATGGCGGCGGTGCTGCTGGCCCTCGGCATCCCGCTCGCCATCAGCGTGGCCGCGGGCCGGCAGCAGCGGGTGGTCGTCGACCGGATCGACGACACGGCACGCTTCGCCGCCCTCGCCCAGTTCGTCGCCGACCGGCCGACCGGTTCCGAGTCGGTGGTCCCGGACGAGCGCCGCGAGACCCTCGGCCGTGAACTCGCCAGCTACCACGAGGTCTACGGCATTCGGGCCGGCGTCTTCTACCGCACCGGTACCCCCATGGCCAACGCGCCGGCGAACTGGGTCCTCCCGCAGGAGGGCGAGGTGCGGGCCGCTTTCGACGAGGCACTGCTCAGCCGGCGCAGTCACGACCCCGAGCAGGTCTGGCCCTGGCAGCGGCGGCGCCTCGTCGTCGCCTCCCCCGT
The DNA here is from genome assembly GCF_053587115.1 of Streptomyces sp. NPDC003697. NCBI lineage: Bacteria > Bacillati > Actinomycetota > Actinomycetes > Kitasatosporales > Streptomycetaceae > Streptomyces > Streptomyces sp. NPDC003697. Next base: position 26,271 of record NZ_JBSFNN010000034.1, on the reverse strand, counting down.
CATCCGGGACGGCGACGTCGTCGCGGTCGTCGTCACCGACTCGCCGACCGGGGAGCTGCGGTCGCGGACGCTGCACGGCTGGCTGGTCATCGGCGCGGGCGAGATCGCCGCGATGCTGCTCGCCGTCGGCGCGGCGCTGCGCCTGACCGGCTGGGTGCTGCGGCCCGTGCGCATCCTCGACGCCACCACCCACGACATCGCCACCGGCCGCCTGAAGTCCCGGGTGGCGGTGGCCGGCGGACCGCCGGAACTGCGCAGGCTCGCCCGGTCGTTCAACGAGATGGCGGACCATGTCGAGGACGTGCTGGAACAGCAGCGCGCCTTCGTCGCCGACGCCTCGCACCAGCTGCGCAACCCGCTGTCGGCCCTGCTCCTGCGCATCGAGCTCCTCGCCCTGGAACTGCCGCAGGACAACGCGGAGATCGCCTCCGTGCGCACCGAGGGCAAGCGGCTCGCGCAGGTCCTGGACGACCTGCTCGACCTGGCACTCGCCGAGCACGCCGAGGCGGACCTGGGGCTGACGGACGTCGGCGCCCTGGTCGAGGAGCGGGTGGCGGCCTGGGCGCCCAGCGCCCGGGCCAAGGGGGTCCGGCTGGTGGGCGCCTGCCCGGCCACCACGGCGTGGGCCGACCCCGTGGCGCTGTCGTCCGCGCTGGACGCCGTGATCGACAACGCCGTGAAGTTCACGCCGAAGGGCGAGTGCGTGAAGGTGACGGTCTCCTCCAACGGCGACACCTCCACGGTCGTCGTGGCCGACCGCGGCCCCGGGCTCACCGACGAGGAACTCGCGCGCGTCGGGGACCGCTTCTGGCGCAGCGGCCGCCATCAGAACGTCAAGGGCTCCGGCCTCGGCCTGTCCATCTCCCGGGCCCTGCTCGCGGCGGGCGGGGGCTCGGTCGTCTTCGGCCACCACGAGCCGCACGGCCTGAAGGTGACGGTGACGGTGCCGCGGTCGGGACCGGGAACGTCCTGAGCCGCACCGGCCCGGCCGGGACCCGTCGAGCCCGGTCGGGACCTGTCGCGCCCGGCCGGGAGCCGTCGCGTCCTCTCTACGGCTTGACCGAGCGGTAGTAGCGCCTCGCGCCCTCGTGCAGGGTCAGCGGGTCGGTGTAGATCGCGGTGCTCAGATCGACCAGCTGGGCGGAGTGCACGTGGGCGCCGATGCCGTCACGGCTCTTGATCACGGTTCGGGTGATCCACTCGGTGAGCCTCGGGTCCACGTCCTCGCGGGTCACCAGCACGTTGGAGACGGCGATGGTCGGCACGGTCAGGCCGTTCTGGACGGTGGGGTAGGCGGACTCGGGCATGTTGGTGGCGCGGTAGTAGCGCGTGGCGCCGCCCGTGGCGTGCAGCCGGGCCACGAGACCGGCCTCGATCGGCACGAACCGGATACGGAACCTCGAGGCCAGTTCCTTGATGCCGTCCGTCGGCAGCCCGCCCGACCAGAAGAACGCGTCCAGCTCGCCGCGCCGCAGCAGCCCCGGTGCGGTGTCTATGCCGTCGGGCATGGGCCGTATGTCCCTCTCGGGGTCGATGCCGGCCGTCCTCAGCACCCGTTCGGCGATGAGCCGCACGCCCGACTCCGGCGGCCCGATCGCCACCCGCTTGCCCCGCAGGTCCGCGACGGAGCGCACGCCGGCGTCGCGCGGCGCCACGATCTGCACGTAGTCGTCGTAGAGCCGGGCGACACCGCGCAGCCGGGTGGCACCCGCCTGGCCGTTCAGCTCGTAGGTCTCCACGGCGTCGGCTGCGGCGATGGTGAAGTCGGCCTGGCCGGTCGCCACCCGTGTGACGTTCTCCTGCGATCCGTCGCTGGGCCGCATCCGCACGTTCAGATGTGGCATGTCCTTGCCGAACTCGGTGCGCAGGAGACTGGCGTACTCCTGGTAGACGCCGCGCGGTGCCCCCGTGCTGAAGGTGATCGTCCCGGCGGGCGGGTCCTCGCCCAACGGCAGCAGCCACCACAGCAGCAACCCGAGGGCCACGACGCCGGCGGCCGCACCCTGCAGGGCGCGGCGCCCGCGGGTACGGGGGAGCAGCTTGGACATGCGCGCGATCCTGCCAGCCGGGAGGCGGGCTGGCCAGCGCCGGACGCGGGCGGTTATCTGCCGGTGACGGAGGCGGGATCCGGCCACGAGGATGCGGTGACCGGCGGCCGACCGGCCCGGGCCCGTCCGAGCCGGTCGCTACAGTCGCCGCATGAGTTCTTCCCCCGCCGACCTCGTCCGTGAGTTCCACCGCGTCTTCGGGCTCGACGCCCGCAGCACACCGGCGCGGGTGTCGCCGGAACTCGCCGCGCACCGAGGTGAGCTGCTCGCCGAGGAGGCCGCGGAGGTTGCCGAGGTCTCCGTCACCGGCCCGCTCGACCGGCTGGCCCACGAACTGGCGGACGTCGTCTACGTGGCCTACGGCACGGCTCTGGTGCACGGGATCGACCTCGACGAGGTGATCGCCGAGATCCACCGCTCGAACATGACCAAGCTCGGCCCCGGCGGCCGGGTCGCCCGCCGGGCCGACGGCAAGGTGCTCAAGGGTGAGCACTACCGCGCGCCGGACGTGTCGGCGGTGCTGCGCCGCCAGGGGTGGGCACCGGAGGGCGGCTGAACACCCTCGCGCCGCCCGCGCCGCCGGGGGGGCGCGCGGACCTCGGACCCGCCTGTCGCACAACCGGCCTCGCGGCCAGGAGGGCGGCCCGCGCGGCGGAGGCCGCTTCAGCAGCGGGTCAGGGCGGAGGCGGCCCACCGGACGGTGTCCGCTCAGCCGTGGCGGGCTTCCGGGCACACCGCACGGCCAGGGCCGCCGCGAGGACGGTCAGGGTGAACGCGTCCTTGAACGCCCTGCGCGTCGACGCCTCCAGATGGGGGAACGCGAACTCCGGGACCTGCGGGACGAGCGCGGTCCAGAACCACGGCGACCGCGCCACCGAACCCGGCTCCAGGGCACCGGCCAGCAGCAGCGGGACGACGGCGACCAGGTAGTGCTCGTAGGACGGGCGGGACACCAGGTAGGACGCCAGCATGAGCATCGCCGCCGTGTCCGCGAGCCGCGCCGGACCGCGGTCGGCGCGCTGCCAGCGCAGCCAGGCACAGACCACGCCGGCCGCCGCCGCTGCCAGGCCCACCAGCTGCGCGAGGGCCGGCGGCACCCCGAGACGCGGCAGCACCGCGGGCAGGGAGCAGTCGAACGGCCGCATCAGCGTGTCGCCGCCCTTGAGCAGGAAGGGCAGCGTCCGGGTGAGGAAACCGCCCGGGTCCGGCATCAGCAGGGCCATCCCCGCGGAGAGCGCCGCCGGCAGCGCCACCATCCAGGCCACGGCGCGCCAGCGCCGGGCCAGGAGGAGCAGCAGGACGAGCGGGAGCAGCAGCGGCTTCACCGCCACGGACAGCCCGAGAACCGCCCCAGCGGCGTCCCAGCGCCCCCGGTCCGCCAGCAGCAGCGCCAGCGGCAGGGCGAGGGCGCCGACCGCGGTCCAGTTCCCCAGGGTCAGCAGATGGCCCACCGGCGCCCACACCAGCACCAGGCCCAGCAGGCCCAGCACCCCGAACCGGCTGCGCGCCGGCACGCGGAACAGCCGCACGGCACACCACCAGCCGCCGGTGACCAGGGCCGCGCACACCGCCGGCGCGGCCACGCGCAGCACGAGCGGGGGCAGCGCCGCCTGGGCCGCGGCGAACAGCACGGCACTCGGGAAGTACAGGAAGCGCCGGTCCGCGTACGGGGCGCCGCCGTCCAGCCAGACCTGCCCGGCGCGCACCACGAAGGCGTTGTCCATGCCTCCCTGCCGGAAGGCCACGGCCACGTACGCGGCCCGGGCCAGCAGGACGCAGACGAGCGCCCCGACCGCGACCGGCCCGGCCGGGTGCAGCAGCCACGCGCGCAGCGCCGTCGCCGGGGGCGTGTCCGGGGCCGTCGTGCGGAAGGCGTCACGCAGCTGCATCACACGTACCTTCCCGGGAGGGGGTGCGGTGTGCGGAGCGACGCCACCGGCCTGGTGCGGCACCATTTTGAGGTCTGGGTCCCGGCAGGGAAGTCAGGGCGGAGCCGACGGACGCTCGTGTCGCGGATGCGGGCAGCGCCTGCCCGGGGCCGGGAGCGAACGGACGCGGCACGTTCGCACCCCGCCCGGCGGACCGTCACCTGCCGGCGGGCCGCCGTCCTGGGCCGTCCGGGGACTGGGGAGGACTGGCGCCTGCGTGGATTCCGGGGACGGCCGGCGGCGGGCCCGTGCGGTGGATGCGGTGGATACGGCGGACAACGGCACAGCCGGTCGTGGCGGCGTCCGCGCGGCCGTCCCGCGGGCCGGGCTATGAGTCCAGCAGACAGCCCAGCAGACAGCATCGAGCCCTTCCGCCTCGACATCCCCCAGGCCGACCTGGACGACCTCCACGAACGCCTGGACCGCACCCGGTGGCCGGACGAACTGCCCGGCGCGGGCTGGGACTACGGAGTGCCGCTCGCCCACCTCAAGGACCTGCCGCACCCGCGCCGAGGTCGTCGGCGTCCACCTGAACCTGCTCCCCAACGGCTACGTGGCGCAGGAGCCCGGCGACCTCTCCGCACTCCCGCCGGAGGAGGCCGAGCGCACCCGCCGGTCCTGGGCCCGCTTCCAGGACTGGGTGCGCGACCGGCAGGGATACGCGGACATCCAGTCCACACGGCCCCAGACCCTCGCCTACGGGCTGACCGACTCACCCGTCGGCCAGCTCGCCTGGATCGCGGAGAAGTGGGAGGAGTGGAGCGAGCGGCCCGTGGACCGCGACCTGCTGCTCACCAACGTCACGCTGTACTGGCTGACCGCCACGGCGGGGTCCTCCGCGCGCCTCTACTACGAGCGCGCCCACGCCGACTACTGGGGCAAGCCGCCCGAGGCGTCCGCGGCACCGACTGCCGTGGCCCACTTCCCGCACGACAACTTCGTCCTCCTGCGGCACATCGCCGAGAGGTCGAACAACATCGTCCAGTGGACCGACCACGACCGCGGCGGCCACTTCCCGGCGATGGAACAGCCCGGCCTGCTCGTCGACGACATCCGCGCGTTCTTCCGCGCGCTGAGCGACGCCGGGGGGTGAGCACCCCCCGGCCGGGGACGTGCGGGGGCCCCTCAGGGACCGCCTACCCTTGAGCCATGACCAGCAGCAGCGACCGGAGCCCCGCAGTGGACACCCCCTCGTCTAAGACCTACGAGATCCGTACCTACGGGTGCCAGATGAACGTCCACGACTCCGAGCGGCTGGCCGGGCTGCTCGAGGATGCGGGCTACGTGCGCGCGCCCGAGGGAGCGGACGGCGACGCCGACGTCGTCGTCTTCAACACCTGCGCCGTGCGGGAGAACGCCGACAACCGGCTCTACGGCAACCTCGGCCGCCTCGCGCCGCGGAAGGCGCAGCGACCCGGCATGCAGATCGCGGTCGGCGGCTGCCTCGCGCAGAAGGACCGCGACACCATCGTGAAGAGGGCGCCCTGGGTGGACGTCGTCTTCGGTACGCACAACATCGGCAAGCTGCCGGTCCTGCTGGAGCGCGCCCGCGTCCAGGAGGAGGCGCAGGTCGAGATCGCCGAGTCCCTGGAGGCCTTCCCGTCCACGCTCCCGACGCGGCGCGAGAGCGCGTACGCGGCGTGGGTCTCCATCTCCGTGGGCTGCAACAACACCTGCACCTTCTGCATCGTCCCCGCGCTGCGCGGCAAGGAGAAGGACCGCCGCCCCGGCGACATCCTCGCCGAGGTCGAGGCGCTGGTCGCCGAGGGCGTCTCCGAGATCACCCTGCTCGGGCAGAACGTCAACGCCTACGGCTCCGACATCGGCGACCGCGAGGCGTTCAGCAAGCTGCTGCGGGCCTGCGGAAAGATCGAGGGCTTGGAGCGTGTCCGCTTCACCTCGCCGCACCCGCGCGATTTCACGGACGACGTGATCGCGGCCATGGCGGAGACCTCGAACGCCATGCCGCAGCTGCACATGCCGCTGCAGTCCGGCTCGGACACCGTCCTGAAGGCGATGCGCCGCTCCTACCGGCAGGAGCGCTACCTCGGCATCATCGAGAAGGTGCGGGCGGCCATCCCGCACGCGGCGATCACCACCGACATCATCGTGGGCTTCCCCGGCGAGACCGAGGAGGACTTCGAGCAGACCCTGCACGTGGTCCGCGAGGCCCGGTTCGCGCAGGCGTTCACCTTCCAGTACTCCAAGCGGCCCGGCACCCCGGCCGCCGAGATGGACGGCCAGATCCCCAAGGAGGTCGTGCAGGCCCGCTACGAGCGGCTCGTCGCCCTCCAGGAGGAGATCTCCTGGGAGGAGAACAAGAAGCAGGTCGGCCGCAGGCTGGACCTCATGGTCGCCGAGGGCGAGGGCCGCAAGGACGGCGCCACGCATCGCCTCTCCGGCCGTGCCCCCGACAACCGCCTCGTCCACTTCACCAAGCCGGAGCAGGAGGTCCGCCCCGGCGACGTGGTCACGGTCGAGGTCACCTACGCCGCGCCGCACCACCTCCTCGCCGAGGGGCCGGTGCTCGACGTGCGCCGGACCCGCGCGGGCGACGCGTGGGAGCAGCGCAACGCCGCCGAGGCGGCCAAGCCGGCGGGCGTGATGCTGGGCCTGCCGAAGATCGGCGTCCCCGAGCCGCTGCCTGTCGCCGCGGCCCCCGCCTGCGGCTGCGACTGAGCCGCTGACCCCGGCAGGCACCGGGCGGGATGCCGGCGCCTCGGTGGGGCCTTCGTCCGGTCACCGGTGAGGGGGTGTGCCGCGCGCACGGCGGGGGCGTGCCGCCGGTGCCGCGCGGCGTTACGCTGCCGATCATGCTTGTCGCCGCCGCAGTCTGTCCCTGCCCGCCCCTCCTCGTGCCCGAGGTCGCCGCAGGCGCGGCTCCCGAACTGGACGCCGCGCGGGCAGCGTGCGCGGACGCGGTGGGCGTGCTCGCCGCCGCCCGCCCCGACCGGCTGATCGTGGTCGGCCCGGCCGAAGGGTCGGGGCGGGGCCCGCACCCGGAGGGCACCCGGGGGTCGTTCCGCGGCTTCGGCGTGGACCTGGAGGTACGCCTGGGTCGGGACACCGGCCGGGGCGGCCCAGACGCCGGGCATGCGCTGCCCCCCTCGCTCGCCGTCGCCGCGTGGCTGCTCCAGCGGGTCGACTGGTGCGACGCCCCCGTCGAGGGACTCGGCGTGGAGGAATCGCTGGCACCGGAGCGGTGCGGGGAGGCCGGGCGGTCCCTCGCCGCACGGGCCGGCCGCGTGGCGATGCTGGTGACGGGCGACGGCAGCGCCTGCCGGACGCTCAAGGCGCCGGGCTACCTCGACGAGCGGGCGGCACCCTACGACGCGACGGTCGCGCGGGCGCTCGCGGGGGCGGACGTGGCCGCCCTCGCGGCGCTGGAACCGGAGCCGGCGCACGAACTGCAGGTGTCGGGCCGGGCACCCTGGCAGGTCCTCGCGGGCGCCGCCGAGAACGCCGCCCTCTCCGGCGCCCTCCTGTACGACGACGCCCCGTACGGAGTGGGATACATGGTCGCGGCGTGGTCCTGACGGCGGTGTGCGAGACCAACCGTCAGGGGTGGCGCGCACGGTCGGTCCGGCGCGGTCGGACGGCGGGTCCTCGGGACTGTTTCGCCAGGGAGCGGCGCGCAGTTGTTGCGGCGTGGTCCTGACGGCGGCGTGCGCGGCGACCGTCGGGGGTGGCGCGTACGGCGACCGTCAGGGGTGGCGCGCACGGTCGGTCCGGCGCGGTCCTGACGGCGGGTCCTCGGGACTGTTTCGCCAGGGAGCGGCGCGCAGTTGTTGCGGCGTGGTCCTGACGGCGGCGTGCGCGGCGACCGTCGGGGGTGGCGCGTACGGCGACCGTCAGGGGTGGCGCGCACGGTCGGTCCGGCGCGGTCCTGACGGCGGGCCACGAACTACGTCTTGGGGCGCAGCGCGCGGATGGCCGACGCGGCGTGGTCCTGACGGTGGGGCCAACGGCGCCCGTCACCGGGACGGGCGGGCAGTCCTGCCGGTGTTCGCGAGGTCGGTCCCGGCGGGGCCCGGCGTGTCTCCGCGCGGCGCACGGCCGGGAGCAGGCGCTCCCGGCCGTCCACCGTGAGCCGTGCCGTGCGCCGCGCCGAGCATTCGGACGCCCCTCACCCGGCGGGCGGCGTCGGGCCCGGACCGCCACCCGGTGTGGTCCCGCTGCCCGGGCCACCCCGGTGGGCGAACCGGTCCACGGCCGCCTTCGCCTTGTCCGTGCCCGCCCGCACCGTCCCGCGGTACTTGCCCTTGGTCTTGTCGTCGACGAGTCGCGCGGCCCGGTCGAGCCCGTGCTCGATCCGGCCCCCGTGCTGCCGGGCGAAGCCCGACACCGTGTCCCTGGCCGGACCCAGCCCGGCCTTCAGTCGGTGCATCACACCCATGATCGGCCCTTCCTCGCGCAGGGTTACCTGCGGGCGCCTTCACCCGTCTCGTGCCCGGCCGCGTCCTCGGCGGACTGCTGCCTCGGGATCTCGACCGCGTCGGCATCCGGGTCGGCACCCCCTACGGCGCCGTCGCCGCGCACCGCATCGGCTTCACTCGCCGACCCGGCCTCCTCCGCCGCCCGAGCCGCCTTCGCCGACTCCGCCGACTCCTCCGTGCCGTCCCCGGCGTCCGAGCTCCCCGCGGCACCGCTCGCCACGCCGGCCTCATCGGCGGCTTCCGACGCTTCGGCCGACGTCCCGGCACCGCCCGTCACCGCGCCGCCCCGCTCCCCGACGGCCGACGTCCCCTCCGCAGCCTTGGACCTCCGGAAGAACCGTGCAAAAACGCCCATTTCTGCTCCATACGTTACTCGTGCGGGCGAAGCCCCGCCTGATGCGGGCGCGTCCGCCGGCAACCCCCGGACCACGACCTGACGGCATCCGGCCGCAGGACCCTTGCAACGGGGAACGACCCCGCACACGGGCCGTCACGTAACTCGTTCGAGGCATCAGCGGGACGTTTGGGAGACTGGTGCGGTGAGCAGCGCACCCTCCGCCCCCCGCGTCATCGCCGTCGTCGGTCCCACCGCGGCCGGCAAGTCCGATCTCGCCGTCTTCCTGGCCCAGCAGCTCGGAGGCGAGGTCGTCAACGCCGACTCCATGCAGCTCTACCGAGGGATGGACATCGGCACCGCCAAGCTGACGCCCGAGGAACGCGGCGGCGTCCCGCACCACCTCCTCGACGTCTGGGACGTGACCGTCACGGCGTCGGTCGCCGAGTACCAGCGCCTGGCCCGGGAGCGCATCGACACGCTGCTCGCCGAGGGACGCTGGCCGGTCCTGGTCGGCGGCTCGGGTCTGTACGTCCGCGGCGCGGTCGACAACCTGGAATTCCCCGGCACCGACCCCGAGGTCCGGACCCGCCTGGAGGAGGAGCTGGCGCTGCGCGGCTCCGGGGCGCTGCACGCCCGGCTGGCCGCCGCCGACCCCGGGGCCGCACGGGCGATCCTGCCGGGCAACGGCCGCCGCATCGTGCGTGCCCTGGAGGTCATCGAGATCACCGGCAGGCCGTTCACCGCCAATCTGCCCGGCCACGACTCCGTCTACGACACCGTCCAGATCGGCGTCGACGTGGCGCGCCCCGAGCTCGACGAGCGCATCGCGCGCCGGGTCGACCGGATGTGGGAGGCCGGGCTCGTGGACGAGGTGCGGGCGCTGGAGGCGCGGGGCCTGCGTGAGGGGCGCACGGCCTCCCGCGCGCTCGGCTACCAGCAGATCCTCGCGGCGCTCGCCGGGGAGTGCACGCTCGAAGAGGCGCGCGTGGAGACGGTACGCGCCACCAAGCGCTTCGCACGCCGGCAGGACTCCTGGTTCCGGCGGGATCCGCGAGTGCGCTGGCTGAGCGGGGCCGCGGCGGATGTCACAGAACTTCCCCGCCTCGCGATGGCGTTGGTCGAACGACCGGTTACAGCCTGATCACGTGATGGCATCGGGACGCCCAGCCCGTCATCGGCGCCTCCGGCGCCGTGCCATCATCGAGCTTCGATCGACCAAGTGGAGTCCGAGTGGGGAGGGCGCGTGGCGATGGAGGCCGGCCCTCGTGACACCGCGGAAGGCACCGAGCACCTGACCGCCGAGCGTGACGGCGGGGATCCGGACGAGGGCTCGCTGAGTCCCGACGGACCCGACGAGGAACAGGGCGGTGTGACCGCGGACGGACCCGCGCCCGAGGAGATGTTCGCCGGGCCCGAGGTCGAGGTCGAGCTGCGTCCGCAGCGGCGGCTGCGCGTCTGGCAGCTCGCGCCCATCGTGGCCCTGGCCGCGGTCGGCTCCCTGATGTTCGCCTTCCCGCTGGCCTTCGACTTCGGCGACAGCGGCGCCGTGATCGCCATGCTCGGGCTGCTGATCTGCTCCTGCGCGGCCGGCTGGGGCATGATGGCCGCCCGCCGGGTGGGCCACACCTGGCCCGGACTCCCGCCGCGGGCCTCCGGGCGGCGCCGCGACTGGCGGGTCGTCGCCGCGTACGGGCTTGTGGTGGTCCTGGTCGTCGTCCTCGCCGTCTGGCGCGTGGCCCGTCTCCGCTGAGCGGCTCCGCCGACCGGGGCCGGTACGGGGGCGGCCGCCGGTGCGGGCCGGCGGGCGGCTCGGGTGTCCCGACCGCGCCGTGAGCGCCGGGACGGCGGACGGCGGCACCGCCCGGCGGATGGCACGCCCCCCGCGCCGACGGGCGTGAGGACCGCCCCGCCCGATGGCCCGGTGCCCGCCGAGACGGGCCGGACCACAGCCGTCGTGATCGCCGGGGCGTCGTGGTGACCCCGTACGATCGAGGAATGAGCACGCGGATCGCCTTCCTCAAGGGTCACGGCACCGAGAACGACTTCGTCATCGTCCCGGACCCGGACAACTCCGTCGACCTGTCCCCGGCCGCCGTCGCCGCGCTGTGCGACCGGCGCGCGGGCATCGGCGGGGACGGCGTGCTGCACGTCGTGCGGTCGGCCGCGCACCCGGAGGCCCGGGCGATGGCCGACGAGGCCGAGTGGTTCATGGACTACCGCAACGGCGACGGCTCCGTCGCGGAGATGTGCGGCAACGGCGTGCGGGTCTTCGTCCGCTATCTCCAGCACGCCGGGCACGTCACCGAGGGCGACGTCAGGATCGCCACCCGCGCGGGCGTGAAGAGCGCGCACCTCGACAAGGACGGCGACATCACCGTCGGCATGGGTCGGGCGCGGCTGCCCGAGGTGACCGTCGAGGTGAGCGTCGGCGAGCGCAGCTGGCCCGCGCGGAACGTGAACATGGGCAACCCGCACGCGGTCGCCTTCGTCGACGACCTCACGCACGCCGGCGACCTGCTCGCCCCGCCGCCCTTCAGCCCCGCCTCCGCCTACCCCGACGGCGTGAACGTCGAGTTCGTCGTCGACCGCGGCCCCCGCCACGTGGCGATGCGCGTGCACGAGCGCGGTTCCGGCGAGACCCGCTCCTGCGGCACCGGCGCGTGCGCCGTCGCCGTGGCGGCCGCCCGGCGCGACGGCGCCGACCCCGCCGCCACCGGAACCCCGGCGACGTACACGGTGGACGTGCCCGGCGGAACCCTCGTGATCACCGAGCGGGCGGACGGTGAGGTCGAGATGACCGGTCCCGCCGTGATCGTGGCCGAGGGCGAGATCGACGCGCAGTGGCTGGAAGACGCGCTCCGCTGACGGGGGACGGGCAGCGGAATCCATGGTCCGGGCCCGCCGGGACGGGAACACCCACGATCGACGGCCCCGTGCGAGCCGGATTCGACGGCCGACCGTACGCCGGGTGACCGAAAACCCTTAAACCTCCTATCCATCGCTCGAATGGGTGATCCGTTTCACGCTCTCCGAGAGGCGGTCGGCCGCGGGTGGTGGGCTGGGTAGCATCAAGCACCGGCCCGGACGGGGGATCCGTCACCACGACCCCTGTGCCGCGCACAGCCTGGGGCACCCGTCCGCCGGTCCACGCAGCCGGAGGTGCCCATGAGTGCGGATGCCACGAACCCTGCGGCGCCCGGCGCCGTAGTACCCACAACGGCCCGCAGGCGGGCCCGCCCCCGGATCGACCTGCGCCGCCTCGGCCGGGCCGCGCTGCTCGGGCCCACGGCCCGCGACCGGCTGCCCGACGCGATCGGCCATGTCGCCGAGGCCCACCGGGCCCACTTCCCCGACGCCGACCTCGAACCGCTCCGCCGCGCATACGTCCTGGCCGAGTCCTCGCATCGCGGCCAGATGCGCAAGAGCGGCGAGCCCTACATCACCCATCCGCTGGCGGTGACCCTCATCCTCGCCGAACTCGGCGCGGAGACCACGACGTTGACCGCCTCCCTGCTGCACGACACCGTCGAGGACACGGACGTGACGCTGGACCAGGTGCGCGAGGAGTTCGGCGAGGAGGTGTGCTACCTCGTCGACGGCGTCACCAAGCTGGAGAAGGTCGAGTACGGCGCCGCCGCCGAACCCGAGACGTTCCGCAAGATGCTCGTCGCCACCGGCAACGACGTCCGCGTCATGTCGATCAAGCTCGCCGACCGGCTGCACAACATGCGCACCCTCGGCGTGATGCGGCCGGAGAAGCAGGCCCGCATCGCCGGGGTGACCCGGGACGTCCTCATCCCGCTCGCCGAACGGCTCGGTGTCCAGGCGCTCAAGACGGAGCTGGAGGACCTCGTCTTCGCGATCCTGCGCCCCGGGGAGTACGAGCACACACGGGAGTTGATCGCCGAGAACGCCGCCCGCGCCGACGACCCGCTGGCCGAGGTCGCCGAGCGGGTCCGCGGTGTGCTGCGCGAGGCCGGCATCCCCGCCGAGGTCCTCATCCGGCCGCGCCACTTCGTCTCCGTGCACCGCGTCGCCCGCAAGCGCGGCCGGCTGCGCGGGTGCGACTTCGGCCGCCTGCTGGTGCTGGTCGGCGAGGACGCCGACTGCTACGCGGTCCTCGGTGAACTGCACACCTGCCTCACGCCGGTCGTCTCGGAGTTCAAGGACTTCATCGCCGTCCCCAAGTTCAACCTGTACCAGTCGCTGCACACCGCCGTCGCCCTGCCCGCCGCCCCCGCCGACGAGCCGGGGAGCGGCTCCCCGGACGGCCAGGTCGTCGAAGTCCTCATCCGCACCCACCAGATGCACAAGGTCGCCGAGGCCGGTGTCGTCGCGCTCGGCAACCCCTACGCACCGCCGGCGACCGACGACCCGGCGGACGGCGAGCGCGCCGACCCCACCCGTCCCGGGTGGCTCTCCCGCCTCCTGGACTGGCAGCGGGCCGCACCCGACCCCGACACGTTCTGGTCCACGCTGCGCGCGGACCTCGCCCAGGACCGCGAGATCACCGTCTTCCGGCCCGACGGGGGCACACTCGGCCTGCCCGAGGGCGCCACCTGCGTGGACGCCGCCTACGCCCAGTACGGCGAGGACGCCCACGCGTGCATCGGCGCCCGCGTCAACGGCCGCCTCGCGACGCTGAGCACCGTCCTGCGGGACGGCGACACCGTCCAGCTCCTCATGGGCCAGGACCCGGCCTCCGAGCCCTCCCGGGAGTGGCTGGACCACGCGCACACCCCGGCCGCCCGGATCGCCATCCAGCGGTGGCTGGCGACGCACCCGGCACCCGCCGGCGGCGAGGCCGCGGGCGAACGCGGCGGGACGTCCGGCGACGGGTCCCGCGCGTCGGACGGCGGCGCGGGAGCCGGCACCGCCGGCCGCCCGGCCGACAGCTCCGCCCAGGCACGGCCCACCCCGCGGCCCGGCACGGCGAGCGTGGTGGTCGACGACCGGCCCCGCGCCGCCGTCCGGCTCGCGGGCTGCTGTACGCCGGTGCCGCCCGACGAGGTCACCGGCTTCCCCGTCCGCGGGGGAGTGGTCACCGTGCACCGCGTCGAGTGCGGCGCGGTGGCGCGGATGCGCGAGGCGGGGCGTGCGGAGGCCGGCGTGCGCTGGGGCGACACCGCGGAGTGCCGGGTCACGCTGCTCGCCGAATCGTTCGGCCGCCCGCATCTGCTGGCCGATCTCACCGAGGCCATCGCCCTCGAGGACGTCGAGATCATCTCGGCGACGGTCGCACCGCCCGCCCAGCAGCGGGTCCGCCACACCTACACCCTCCGGCTCCCGGACGCGGCCCGGCTTCCCGCCCTGATGCGGGCCATGCGGAACGTGCCGGGCGTCTACGACGTCAGCCGCACCCAGCCACCCCCGCAGAGCGGCTGACGCGACCCCCGCCCCCACGACGGGCGCGGCCCTCGGCGCGTACCCGGCAACCGGTCCGGCCCGCGCGGGCACGTCTGCCCCGCCCCGCAGGCACCCGGCGCACGCCTGCCCCGCTCCGTGCCCGTGCCCGGGGCGGGCCACGCCACCCGTGCCCCGGATCGCGCCACGCCCCCGTGCGCCGCCCGCCGAAGCGTGGTCACCCCCGTACCCCGTATGGCCCCGTTCGGGTGGCACCGGTGCGCGTCGTCGCCGTACAGTGCGCCGCCGCTGATAGCGGTGGCTGCATGCCGCTCACCCTCCGCCGGTCCCAGCAGGCCGGCCCCAGCACCCAGTCGCCCGTCTCCCGCCTTCTCCCGCCGCCGGCGCGAGCCTCCCGGGCCCGTTTCGCGACCCGCCGCCTGCGGGCAGGGCTCCTCGCCTCCGCCGTCTCCGTCTGCCTGGTCGCCGCGAGCGCGCCGGCGGAACCCCTGGGCGTCGGTGACCGCCTCTTCCCGTACCTCGGGAACCCCGGGTACGACGTGGCGTCGTACGACCTGTCCTTCGCCTACTCCGGCAGCAACAACGAGCCGCTCCGGGCCGTCACCACGATCGACGCCCTGACCACCCGGCGACTGGACCGCCTCAACCTCGACTTCGCGCACGGCACGGTGCAGTCGGTGACCGTCGACGGCCGGCCCGCGAGGTTCACCAGCGCCGGCGAGGACCTGGTCGTCACCCCCGGCACGCCGCTGCCGCGGGGCGGCCGGACCCGCATCACCGTGCGCCACACCAGCGACCCCCGTCCCGCCGGGGGCCGGGACGGCGGCTGGGTGCGCACCGGCGACGGCCTCGCCATGGCCAACCAGGCCGACGCCGCCCATCTGGTGTTCCCCTGCAACGACCACCCCTCCGACAAGGCGCTGTTCACCATCCGCGTCACCACGCCCGACGGCTACACGGCCGTGGCCAACGGTCTGCCGGCGGGCGTCGACCGGACGAGCGGGGCGACGACGTGGACATACCGCACCCGGTACCCCATGGCGACCGAACTGGCCCAGCTGTCCGTGGGCCGCTCCACGGTGCTGCACCGCACCGGACCGCACGGGCTGCCCGTGCGCGACGTCGTCCCCACCGCCGACCGCGCGGCGCTCGAACCGTGGCTGGCCAGGACGCCCGCTCAGATCGCGTGGATGGAGAACAAGGTCGGGCCGTACCCGTTCGAGACGTACGGCCTGCTCATGACCTCGGCCGCCACCGGCTTCGAGCTGGAGACACAGACCCTCTCCCTCTTCGAGAAGGAGTTGTTCACCAAGCCCGGCTACCCCGCCTGGTACATCCAGTCGATCATGGTGCACGAGCTGTCCCACCAGTGGTTCGGCGACAGCGTCACCCCGCGCACCTGGTCCGACCTGTGGCTCAACGAGGGACACGCCACCTGGTACGAGGCCCTGTACGCCCAGGAGACGGCAGGCAAGTCCCTCCAGGCGCGGATGAAGGCCGCCTACGGTGCCTCCGACGGCTGGCGCGCGGCCGGCGGTCCGCCCGCGCTGCCCAAGCCGCCCCAGCCCGGCAACAAGATCGGCATCTTCCGCCCGAACGTCTACGACGGGGCCGCGCTCGTCCTCTACGCGCTGCGCCAGAAGATCGGCGAAGCCGCCTTCGACCGTCTGGAGCGGACGTGGGTGCGCTCGCACCGGAACGGCACGGCGGGCACGGCCGACTTCGTCCGCCTCGCGTCGGACGTCTCCGGCCGCGACCTGAGCGCCTTCTTCCAGGCCTGGCTCTACGGGACGAAGACCCCGCCGATGCCCGGCCACCCCGACTGGAGGCCGACTGCGGCGAAGGCGGCGGGGAAGCCTCCGCACGGGGCGGCACACCACGGAGGCAGGCGATAACACCGTGGCGAGACGGGCCGTGCCGTGCGACCATCATCAGGTCGGCGCGGCACGGCACACGGGAATGTCCCGGACTGTCCGTGCGTTCTGATCAGTGAACGGCCGGCCAGGCGGGGGCGCTGCTCGCAGCTCCGCCGCCGCGCCACGCCATCCCCAACGACGTAAGGACCCAATGACCTCCTCTTCTTCCTCTTCCCAGGCCACCAAGCGCCTTGTGCACACCCATCCCGAAGGACTTCGGGCCGATGCCCTGATGGAAGAGGACGTCGCCTGGAGCCTCGAGATCGACGGAGACCGGGACGGCGACCAGTTCGACCGCTCCGAGCGTGCCGCCCTGCGCCGTGTCGCGGGCCTCTCCACCGAGCTCGAGGACGTCACCGAGGTCGAGTACCGGCAGCTCCGCCTGGAGCGCGTCGTGCTCGTCGGCGTCTGGACCTCGGGGACCGTACGGGACGCGGAGAACTCCCTCGCCGAGCTCGCCGCCCTCGCGGAGACCGCGGGCGCGGTCGTGCTCGACGGTGTGATCCAGCGCCGCGACAAGCCCGACGCGGCGACCTACATCGGTTCCGGCAAGGCCGAGGAGCTGCGCGACATCGTCCTGGAGACGGGCGCGGACACCGTCATCTGTGACGGTGAGCTCAGCCCCGGCCAGCTCATCCACCTCGAGGACGTCGTCAAGGTCAAGGTCATCGACCGTACGGCGCTCATCCTGGACATCTTCGCCCAGCACGCCAAGTCCCGTGAGGGCAAGGCGCAGGTCGCGCTCGCGCAGATGCAGTACATGCTGCCGCGGCTGCGTGGCTGGGGTCAGTCGCTGTCCCGGCAGATGGGCGGTGGCAGCGGCGGCCTCGCGACGCGTGGTCCCGGTGAGACCAAGATCGAGACGGACCGGCGCCGGATCCGCGAGAAGATGGCGAAGATGCGCCGGGAGATCGCGGACATGAAGACCGGCCGCGAGATCAAGCGCCAGGAGCGGCGCCGCAACAAGGTGCCGTCCGTCGCCATTGCCGGCTACACCAACGCCGGCAAGTCCTCCCTGCTCAACCGCCTCACGGGCGCGGGCGTACTGGTCGAGAACGCCCTGTTCGCGACCCTCGACCCGACCGTGCGCCGGGCCGAGACCCCGAGCGGCCGGCTCTACACGCTGGCCGACACGGTCGGCTTCGTCCGGCACCTGCCGCACCACCTGGTCGAGGCGTTCCGCTCCACCATGGAGGAGGTCGGCGACTCCGACCTGATCCTGCACGTGGTGGACGGTTCGCACCCGGACCCGGAGGAGCAGCTGGCCTCCGTGCGCGAGGTGATCAGGGACGTCGGCGCCACCGACGTGCCCGAGATCGTCGTGATCAACAAGGCGGACGCGGCCGACCCGCTGGTCCTCCAGCGGCTGCTGCGGATCGAGAAGCGCTCCATCGCCGTCTCGGCCCGCACGGGCCGGGGTATCGCGGAGCTGCTCGCGCTCATCGACGACGAGCTGCCGCGACCGTCCGTGGAGATCGAGGCGCTCGTGCCGTACACGCACGGCAGGCTCGTCGCCCGTGCCCACACCGAGGGCGAGGTGATCTCCGAGGAGCACACCGCGGAGGGCACGCTGCTCAAGGCGCGGGTGCACGAGGAGCTGGCCTCCGACCTCTCGCCGTACGTACCCGCCGCCGCGCTCTGACCGACGGCACGAAGGCCCGTCCCCATCACAGGGGGCGGGCCTTCGGCATGCCGCCGTCAGCGGGCGGCGTCTCCGTCCGGCGGGGTGCGACGGTCCACGCCGGCGCGGACCCCCCGCCGCCCGGTGGTCACTGCCCGGCGAACTTCCCGCTGACGGACTCGTACACGCCCTTGGCCACCGGGCCCAGGCGCGGACCCGCGAGCCAGCCCGCCGTGACCGGTCCGATCGAGGTGTTGGAGACCAGTGCCGGCCTGCCGTCCTGTCCGGCCGTCACCCAGCCGCCGCCGGAGGAACCGCCGGTCATGGTGCAGCCGATGCGGTACATCGTCGGCGCCGCCGTCTCGATGGACAGCCGTCCCGGCTTGTCCTGGCACCGGTACAGCCGCTGGCCGTCGTACGGCGGTGCGGCCGGGTAGCCGGTCGCGGTGACGCTCTCCAGCTTCGGCACGGCCGGGGCGTCGAAGTCGACCGGCAGCGCCGCGCCGACCGTCTCCTCCAGCGACGTGCCCGCGCCGCCCTTCTCCGGCGTCACATGGATGACGGCGAAGTCGTAGGCGGCGCCGTCGCCGCCGGTCGAACCGCCCTGCTCGATCCACTGCTCCGAGGTCTGCGCCCAGTCGCCCCACCACACGCCGTACGGAGCGACCTCGTCGCGGTCGGCGTCCTGCACCTCGGCGGCGCTCAGGCCGGCGTCGTTGTACGACGGGACGAAGGCGATGTTGCGGTACCAGCCGCCCTTCCTGCCGGCGTGCACGCAGTGGCCGGCCGTCCACACGAGGTTCGACCTGCCCGGGTGGGCCGGGTCCTTCACGACCGTCGCCGAGCAGACCATCGTGCCCTCGGGGGAGTCGAAGAAGACCTTGCCCGCCGTCGCCGCGTTGGCGTGGTACGTGGGCGGTACGGACTGCGCCCTCACCGGCGCCGGCGTCGGATCGGTGACGCCCTGGTCACCGGAGAGGTCGCTCGCGTCGACGCCCCGGTCCGGTTCCTCGGCCCGGCGCATGCGCTCCGGGTCCCACAGGCCCTTGATGATGGGGTTGATGAACTCGTCGGCCTCGCGCAGCCAGTCGTCCCGGTCCCACTTCTTCCAGGCGCCGTGCTTCCACTTGTCGATGTCGATCCCGCGGTCCCTGAGCTTCTGCCTCAGGTCGTCCGGGATCCTGATCTTCCCGTCACCGGTGGCGCCTGCGGTCGCGGAGGCGGTGGCCTTGCCGTCCGCCTCGGCTCCGCCCGAGTCGCACGCGGTGGCGGTGAGCGCCAGTGCCGAGGCCACAGCGACGGCCGTCAGCACGCGGGAGGCCCCGTGGCGCGCGCCCCTTCCTCGGCGTGCGGCGAAGAACGGGCGTATCGGGCGCATGGTCTGACTCCCCCTGAGGTCGGCGAACTGGGTGCCGCGGCCGTGCGCTTCCGCCGGTTCGGGCCGAGCCCGGGCGGTGTCCACGGCAAGCGGGAACGGCATCACACCCTATGTGCTCGCTGTGGGGGAGTTCCGACGGAACGGCAACGGTTGCGTCACGGCAAGGATCTTGGAGCGACCCGTAACCGTGCGGGCGGCCCGCGGTTGTAGCGGTGGGGGTCCCGCTGCCCGCGTGCGGACTCCTGCACCGATGGCGGCAACTCGCCCTTGGAGAGCCGGAGGACAGGGAGCCGTGACCGTGACGGAGTCTTCGCCCGACGGGTGTGCGCCCACGGGGGCGCGCGCCGCACACGAGGGCACCCCGCGGCGTCAGCCGGCGCGCGAGCCGGCGGCACGCACCTACGCGCGCGCCCTGCCCATCGTTCCCGTCCGCGCCCGCGGACTGACCATCGAGGGCCCCGACGGCCGCCGTTACCTGGACTGCCTCTCCGGTGCCGGAACCCTCGCACTCGGACACAACCACCCCGTCGTGCTGGAGGCCGTGCGCAGGGTGCTCGACTCCGGCGCACCCCTGCACGCCCTCGACCTTCCCACCCCCGTCCAGGACGCCTTCGTCGCCGAGCTGTGCCGCACCCTGCCGGCCGGGCTCGCCGGCCAGGCGCGCGTGCGCTTCTGCGGACCGACCGCCACGGACGCGGTGGAGACCGCCTTCGCTGTCGTCCGCGCCGCGACCGGCCGCACCGGGATCGTCGCCCTCGCCGGTGCCTCACCGGGGACGACCGCCGAGGTGCTCGCCGCGTCCGGACCGGCCGCCGGCGCAGGGGTCGCCCAACCGCTCTTTCCGCGGGACCACCGCGCCCCCTGGGGCGCCGGCGGGGCCGAGGGCACCCAACTCGCCGCCCGCTGGACCGAGTCCGTCCTCGGCGGCCCCGTGGCGGGCGAGCCGCTGCCCGCCGGGGTGATCCTCGAACCCGTGCGATGCGAGGGCGGGGTGCCCGCCCCGCCCGACGACTGGCTGCGGCGCGTGCGCCGCGTCACGGCGGACCGTTCCGTCCCGCTGATCGCCGACGAGACGGAGACGGGGCTGGGGCGGACGGGCGCCTTCTGGGCGGTGGAACACAGCGGCATCGCACCGGATGTGATGGTGCTGTCGAAGGCCGTCGGCGGCAGCCTGCCGCTGGCCGTGATCGTCCACCGCGACGACCTGGACGTCTGGCGACCCGGCGACCGCGCGGGCGTCTTCCGCGGCAACCAGCTCGCCATGGCCGCGGGCACCGCCACGCTCGTCCACGTCCGCGAGAACCGCCTCGCCGACCGCGCGGCGAGACTCGGTTCCCGCATGCTGTCCCGACTGCGCGCGCTGGCCGGGCAGTTGCCCTGCCTCGGGGACGTGCGGGGCCGCGGCCTGATGATCGGCCTTCACCTGGTGGACCCTCAGGGGGAGCCCGAGCGGTCGCCCGGCTCCGGTGACGGCGGGGACGCCGCACCGGCGGCCGCGCGTGCGCAACCCCGTCCCACTGCAACCCAACTCGCGGCCGCCGTGCAGCGGGAGTGCCTGCGGCGGGGCCTCCTCGTCGACCTCGGTGGCCGCCACGCCGGCGTCGTACGGCTGCTTCCGCCGCTGACGATCAGTGACGACCAGGCGGAGGCGGTGCTCGACCGGCTGGCCGACGCGGTCGAGGCCGTGGCCCGCGCCCCCCTCGTGCACGCCGGCCGGGAGCGGCCGTCCCGCCGGCCGGGACGCCGCCCGGGAGCCGGGTAGCGACGGCCGGCGACAGCCCGGCGCGCCGCGGAGCACAGGCGAGCAACCGCACGCGCGGAACCGGTGCCGCCGGACCACCGTGCGGCGGCGACACGCGAGCGGCGACCAGCAGGGCGCCGGGACGCGCAGGCTCCGCGGAGCCGGGACCGGGCCTGAGACACGGTGGGCACCGCCTGAACCTCGCGCCCCCCGAGCGACCTGCCGCCTTGTGCCGTCGCGCAGCCCCCTCGAACCAGCCACCACGCCGCAGAAGGGCCCGACCCCGCACCTGAGCCCCCACCCGTACCGGTCCGTCCCCAGCCGGACCGCGAGGACCGAACGACCCGCGAGGAACCGTCTTGAACGTCACCCCCACACCCGACGGCCGCTCCCACGCCCATGACGTGACGGCCGAACACCTCCCGGCACAGCGGACCCGAGCCGCGGACACGGAACGGGCGGACGGTCTCCGCGGTGACCCGCTGGAGCATCCCGACCCGCACACCGCCGCCCAGGCCGCGACCGTGGAGAACCTGCTGCGCTGCTGGGTCCGGGAGACCGGCACCGCCCCGCCCGGCAGCACCAGCCTGCGCATCCCCGTGCCGGCCGCCGGCACGGCCCTGCTCGTCCCCGTCCTTTACTGGTCACCGACGGGCTGGCACCGGTTCGGCCCGCCCCGCCTGGCCGACGCACCCGAGGACGCCCCGCCCGCCGACGCCGTGACGGTCGCGGCGCTGCTCACACGGGAGGTGCCGGGGACCACCGCCCCGGCACCGTCGGCCACCCGCGTTCCGCCGGAGGACCCTCCACACGAAGCGCCCCCCGCTCCCGCCCACGCCACCGACCTGGTCGCCCGGGTCGCCGACTCCGTCCGCCGCACGGCCGTCTTCCTCGGCGACCGCCGGACCCACCCCGCCGACGGCCCCGATCTCTTCCTCTCCGCCGAGCAGGCCCTCCTTCTCGGCCACCCACTGCACCCCACCCCCAAGAGCCGGGAGGGTCTGACAGAGGCCGAAGCCCGCGCCTACTCGCCGGAGTCGCGCGGTTCCTTCCCGCTGCACTGGGTGGCCGTCGCCCGCTCCCTGATCGCCGCCGACTCGGCCTGGACCGAGCGCGGCCGGCCCATGCCCGCCGACCGGCTCACAGCCCGGCTCGCCGGACCCGGACTGCCGCTGCCCGACGGACACGCGGCCCTGCCCCTGCACCCCTGGCAGCTGCGCGACGTGCGCCACCGTGCCGGCACCGAGGCGCTGTTCGAGGCCGGGCTGCTCCGCGACCTCGGGCCCCACGGCCCGTTCTGGCACCCCACGTCCTCCGTGCGCACCGTGCACCGATCCGGCGCCCCCGCCATGCTCAAGCTGTCGCTCGGCCTGCGCATCACGAACTCGCGGCGGGAGAACCTCCGCAAGGAGCTGCACCGGGGCGTCGAGGTGCACCGCCTGCTGCGCACCGGCCTTGCGGGGGAATGGCGGTCCGCGCACCCCACCTTCGACATCGTCCGCGATCCGGCCTGGCTCGCCGTCGACGGCCCGGACGGCGCCCCCGTGCCCGGCCTGGACGTGGTGATCCGGCACAACCCGTTCGGTCCCTCGGACGACGTCTCCTGCGTCGCCGGACTCGTCGCGCCCCGCCCGCGCCCCGGCCGGGGCGCCGCCCCGGTCATGCGGTCGCGTCTGTCCGAGGTCGTCACACGCCTCGCCGCCCGCGCCGGGTGCCCGCGGGGAGCCGTCGTGGCCGAGTGGTTCCTGCGCTACCTCGAACAGGTGGTGCGCCCCGTGCTCTGGCTGGACGGCGCGGCGGGGATCGCACTGGAGGCCCACCAGCAGAACACGCTGGTCCTGCTGGACCGTGACGGCTGGCCCGTGGGCGGCCGGTACCGCGACAACCAGGGCTACTACTTCCGCGCGTCCCGGCGGGCGGAACTCGAGGGCCGGCTGCCCGGGATCGGTCGGCACAGCGACACCTTCGTGCCCGACGAGGTCACCGACGAACGGTTCGCCTACTACCTGGCCGTCAACAACGTCCTCGGCCTCATCGGCGCCTTGGGCGCGCAGCGGCTGGCCGACGAACGGCTCCTGCTGGCCGCCTTCCGCCGCTTCCTCACGGACGCCGCCTCGAGCCCCGCCCCCATCCGCTCCCCGCTGCCGGCCCGCCTCCTGGAGTCACCGGTCCTGCGCTGCAAGGCCAACCTGCTGACCCGGCTGCACGGCCTGGACGAACTCGTCGGCCCGGTGGACACCCAGTCCGTCTACGTCACCATCGCCAACCCCCTGTACCGCTGACCGCCCCCTCCGCTGCCCACCGCTTCCCCCGCCCTCGTCCGTCCCCGCCGAGGGCCACGCCCCATCCGTCTCCTGAGAGGAGCGCCATGCCTCCCTCCGACACAGGCGCCGGCCACGCCCCCACCTCCGGAACCGCTCCCACGAGCACAGCCGGTGCCCTTCCCGGCAGCGCCCCGAACGAGGACGGCACCGCCCGCCCCACCGACCCGGACCCGACGGCCGCGGCGCTCCTCGCCGCCCCGGACACAGCCGGCGCGCCCCCGGACGCCGGCCGCGCCGCGCCCGAAGCGCCCTCAGCCGGCGAGCAGGGCGACGGGGACGGTGACGACGATGGCGAGGACACGCTCGACCTGCATCTGCCCGACGATTTCGTCGCGCTCTTCAGGGGGCCGACCGGGCCGACGCGGACCGGCACCGATCCCCGGACCGATCCAGAACGTCTCGCCGCCGTCCCGGCCCCCGCACGCACCGGCGCCCCGTCCGGAAGCGACGGGGACACGCTCCCGCCGCACTCCGCACCCCCCCACGCGGTCACCCGCACCCCCGTCATGGACGACCTCCTCGACGGCGTGGGCGGCTGGGGGCCCGTCGACACGCCCGCCGGCGTGTTCGAACTCGTCCCCGTTCGCCTCGACCGCGACCTGCCGGTCGTCAGCCGCTGGATGAACGACCCCGCCGTCGCGGCCTTCTGGCGGCTGGCCGGACCCCGGGGCGTGGCCGAGGCCCACCTGCGCGCCCAACTCGACGGCGACGGACGCAGCGTTCCCTGCCTCGGCCTCATCGGGGGCGCCCCGATGAGCTACTGGGAGATCTACCGGGCCGACCTCGACCCGCTCGCCCGGCGTTACCCGGCCCGGCCGCACGACACCGGAGTCCACCTCCTCCTCGGCCGCGTCGCCGACCGGGGCCGCGGAGTGGGCAGCATCCTGCTCAGAGCCGTGGCCGACCTGGTGCTGGACAAGCGCGTCACCTGCGCCCGCGTCGTCGCGGAGCCGGACCTGCGCAACACGCCCTCGGTGGCCGCCTTCCTGAGCGCCGGCTTCCGGTTCTTCGGCGAGGTCGACCTGCCGGCCAAGCGCGCGGCGCTCGTGATCAGGGACCGGTCCCTGCGCCACCGGCTGTGAACCGGTCCGGTCCGTTCCGCTCGATCCTCGCCTCGATAGCCGGTTTGTCAGTCCCGCGCCGTAGGGTGGTCGCGCTATGACGAAGCCCTCACTCCCCGATCTTCTGCACGCCGCCGTCACCTCCGTAGGCGGCACGGAGCGCCCCGGCCAGGTCACCATGGCCCAAGCCGTCGCGGACGCCATCGACGACGGTTCGCACCTCCTGGTCCAGGCCGGTACCGGTACCGGCAAGTCACTGGGCTACCTGGTGCCCGCGCTCGCCCACGGGGAGCCGGTCGTCGTGGCGACCGCCACGCTCGCCCTGCAGCGCCAGCTGGTCGAACGGGACCTGCCGCGCACGGTGGAGGCCCTGTACCCCCTGCTGCGCCGCCGCCCCGAGTTCGCCATGCTCAAGGGCCGGTCGAACTACCTGTGCCTGCACCGCCTGCACGAGGGCATGCCGCAGGACGAGGAGGAGGGCCTGTTCGACCAGTTCGAGGCGGCCGCGCCCACCAGCAAGCTGGGCCAGGACCTGCTGCGCCTGCGTGACTGGGCGGACGAGACGGAGAACGGCGACCGCGACGACCTGACACCCGGCGTGTCCGACCGCGCCTGGGCGCAGGTGTCGGTGTCCTCCCGGGAGTGCCTGGGCGCCTCGAAGTGCGCCTACGGCGCCGAGTGCTTCGCCGAGACGGCCCGCGAGCGCGCCAAGCTCGCCGAGGTCATCGTCACCAATCACGCGCTGCTCGCGATCGACGCCATCGAGGGCGCGCCGGTCCTGCCGCAGCACGAGGTGCTGATCGTCGACGAGGCGCACGAGCTGGTCTCCCGGGTGACCGGGGCCGCCACCGGCGAGCTCACGCCCGGCCAGGTCAACCGCGCGGTGCGCCGTGCGGCGAAGCTGGTCGACGAGAAGGTCGCCGACCAGCTCCAGACCGCGGCCGAGGGCTTCGAGCGGCTGATGGAGCTCGCCCTGCCCGGCCGTCTGGAGGAGATCCCGGAAGACCTCGGCTATGCGCTGCTCGCACTGCGCGACGCCTCCCGTAACGTGATCTCCGCGCTCGGCTCGACCCGTGACAAGTCCGTCCAGGACGAGGACGCGGTCCGCAAGCAGGCACTGGCCTCGGTGGAGACCGTGCACGACGTGGCGGAGCGGATCACCAACGGTTCCGAGTGGGACGTCGTCTGGTACGAGCGCCACGACCGGTTCGGTGCCTCACTGCGCGTCGCCCCGATGTCCGTGTCGGGTCTGTTGCGGGAGAAGCTCTTCGCGGACCGCTCCGTCGTCCTGACCTCCGCGACCCTCAAGCTCGGCGGCGACTTCAACGGCGTCGGCGCCTCCCTGGGCCTCGCCGCGGAGGGCACCGAGGGGGACGACCTGCCGAAGTGGAAGGGCGTGGACGTCGGCTCGCCCTTCGACTACCGCAAGCAGGGCATCCTGTACGTCGCCAAGCACCTGGCCCGTCCGGCGCGGGACGGCGACCGGGCGGACATGCTGGACGAGCTGACGGAACTGATTCAGGCCGCCGGCGGGCGGACGCTGGGCCTGTTCTCGTCGATGCGCGCCGCCCAGCTCGCCGCGGAGGAGCTGCGCACCCGCATTCCCGAGTTCCCGATCCTGCTCCAGGGCGAGGAGACGCTGGGGGAGCTGATCAAGAACTTCGCGGCGGACCCGAGGACGTGCCTGTTCGGCACCCTGTCCCTGTGGCAGGGCGTCGACGTCCCCGGGCCGAGCTGCCAGCTGGTCGTCATGGACAAGATTCCGTTCCCGCGCCCGGACGACCCGCTGATGAGCGCCCGGCAGAAGGCCGTGGAGGACGCGGGCGGCAACGGCTTCATGGCGGTGGCCGCCACGCATGCGGCGCTGCTGATGGCGCAGGGGGCCGGCCGTCTCGTACGGGCCACGGGGGACCGCGGTGTGGTGGCGGTGCTGGACCAGCGGCTGGCGACGGCCCGCTACGGGGGTTTCCTCAAGGCGTCACTGCCCGACTTCTGGTTTACCACGGACCGCAACCAGGTCCGCAGGTCGCTGGCCGCGATCGACGCGGCCGCGCGGCAGGAGGAGGGGGAGAAGTGAGCGTGGGGTGGTGCGTCCTCACCCGTACGGCCGCTCGACC